>JBFMAS010000588.1:0-9269 GCA_040755575.1 Thermodesulfobacteriota bacterium | reverse complement strand
CGTCATCGCGGTGTAGAGCGCGGCCGACGCCGGCAGCGCGAGCGCCCACGCCGGCGCGCAGCCGAGCCAGCGCACCATCGGCAGGTACGTGCGCACCATGGCGGCGTAGGAGACGAGGCCCAGCAGCCTCGCCGCGGGCGGGCCCGTGACGATCGCCGCCACCGGCAGGAAGAAGACGAGGCCCAGGCCGAGCACGCAGCCGGCGAGGATCAGCGGGCTCCGACGGAGCTGCGTGTACGCGCTGCGCGCGACCATGTCCCACACCGCGCCGAGCGTCGGGTAGCCGCGCGTCGAGTCGACGCCGGCGTCGTAGCCGAGCCACAGCCGCCCACCCGCGTCCTTGCACGCGCGCGCGAGCGCGCAGTCGTCGATCACCGCGTCGCGGATCGCCGCCATCCCGCCGATGCGTCGCAGCAGCGTCGCGCGCACCAGCACGCAGCCGCCTGCCGCGCCGGCGGCGCGCGAGCCGTCGTCGCCGGTGCCCCGGAAGGAGTACAGCGTCGCGAAGAAGTAGGTGAAGGCGGGGATGAGCAGCTTCTCGACCGCCGTCACGCAGCGGAGCCGCGCCATCACCGAGACCAGGTCGCGGGCCTCGCCGCGCGCCGTGGCGAGGAGCCGCTCGAGGACGCCGCGTCCGTGACGGACGTCGGCGTCGGTGAGCCAGATCCACTCGGCGCCGCGCGCGAGCGCCGCCTGGACGCCCTGGTGCTGCGCCCACACCTTGCCGGTCCAGCCCGCGGGCAGCGGCGCCGCGGCGAGGACGGTGAGGCGCTCGTGCGCGTCCTGTCCCTCGGCGATCCGCCGCGCGACGTCGGCGGTGCCGTCGGTCGAGTGGTCGTCGACCAGGACGACCTGCAGCTCGCCGCCCTGCGCGAGCAACGAGCCCAGCGTGCGCGGCAGCTCGTCGGCCTCGTTGCGCGCCGGCACGACCGCCACGACGCGCTCCGCTGCCGCCGGGCCGCCGGTGCCGCCCGGGCCGGGACGCACGAGGCGCGGCGCGATCCGCCAGTGCCATCCGATCAGCGCGTGCGCGCACCACACCACCGCGATCACCGCCACGAGCGCCAGCATGGGCGAGTGTTGGCAGACGGCGGGCCGGGTTGCGAGCGCGGCCGCGCGGCGCGTGGGCTACTTGCGGCGCGCTTGCTTGCGTCGCGCCGCGCTGGACGCACGGGGCGGTGCTTGCGCGTCGAGCTCCGGGTAGCGCCGGAAGATGCCCTGCTCGTTGAACGGGATGCGCCGCTCCGACGCGAGGTAGGCCGCGATGCGCGGCCGCTCCGCGACGCGGTCGCGCAGGGCGATCAGCTTCGGCAGCTTGCGCTCGATGCGCGCCATCGCGTTCGGGAACGCGTAGCGCAGCCCCTCGACGGCCTGGAAGGCGCACGAGTCGGCGTAGGTGAGCTCGCGCCCGACGAGCCAGCGGCCGCGGCTCGCCTTGCCCCGCTCGAGGATGCGCTCGAGCCAGCCGAGGTACTTCGGGATGCGCTCCTCGACGAACGCCTCGGCGCGCCGCTTCGCCTCCCTCTTCTGGTCCTCGTAGTAGAGGCTCGACGCGATCGGGTGGTGCGTGTCGTGCGCCTCGGCGACCAGGTCGGCGATGGTGAGCGCGATCTGGCTCGCCTCCGCGCGCAGCCCCTCGTCGGCCGGCACGAGCCCGAGCTTCGGCCCGAGGAAGGCGAGGATGTTGGCGGTCTGCGACACGACGGTCCGTCCGACTCGGACGAACGGCGGCGCGAACGGCAGCGCGCCGCGCTCCTCGCCCTCGAGGAAGCGCATCATCGCCGCCATGCCGTCCTTCTCGCGCGCGACGTCGACGTAGTCGGCGCCCGCCTCCTCGAGTGCGAGGCGCACGAGCTCGCCCCGGCCCTGGATCATGGGCCAGTAGTAGAGCTCGATGCGGGTGCGGCTCCTCGCCATGGTCCCTACTTTCTCCTTGCTCGAGACGCCTTCGCCGACGCGAGACAGCATACGCCGGACCGGCCTCGCGCAATAGACCCGCGCCGTTTGCGCGTCCTCACCCGGAGCTTCGCGTCGTGCCAAAAAGCCGCGCCGCCGCTCGTGCGCGCTGCGGCGGCACAGGACGCACGCGACGACTCGGGAGGGAGCCATGCAGACGAAGAGCATCGAGCGACGGCGCGAGCGCGCCGCCATGCGCACCTACGCGTGCCGTGCCGGCCTCGCGGCGGCCGCCGCCACGGCCGTCCTGGCCGCGGCGGACGCGCACGCCGAGGTGCGCGCGCGGTTCTCGCAAGCGAGCGGCTTGCTGACCGTCGTCGGCGGCCGCGACGACGACCGGATTCTCGTGTCGCGGAGCTTCGGTGGGCTGATCCACGTGAACGAGGGCGCGACGCCCGTGCTCGGCGGCGTGCCGAACGTCGGCAACACGCGGCGCGTCGTCATTCGCGGGAGCAGCGGCGACGACCGGATCGAGCTCGACGAGCGCAACGGCGCGCTGCCGCAGGCCGTCCTGGCCGGCGGGCCCGGGAACGATCTGCTGCGCGGCGGCTCGGGCGACGACGACCTGCGCGGCGGGCCGGGCGACGACACGCTGATCGGCTCGCGCGGCCACGACCGCATCCGCGGCGACGGCGGCGACGACACGATCGACTGGTTCGGCGGCGAGGGCGCGGACCGCATCGACGGCGGCGCCGGCAGGGACCGCGTGCAGATCCGCGCGCCCAAGCTGCAGGAGAACGACATCGACCTCCTGCCCGACGGTCGCAAGGTCGTGGTCCTGTTCGACGGTGCGAGCCCGCTGCGCCTCGAGAACCTCCGCGTCGAGCGCTTCATCCTGCACGGCGGCGACCTGCGCGACATCGTCACGGCCTCGCCGAGCCTCGGCAAGGGCGTCACGCTGAGCGTCTACGGCGGCGAAGGCGACGACATCATCACGGGCACGGACGGCGCCGACACGCTCGTCGGCAACGGGGGCCACGACACCATCATCGGCCTCGGTGGCAACGACTACCTGGTCGGCGAATCGGGCGACGACACGCTCGCCGGCGGCGACGGTGACGACGCGCTCCACGGCGGTTCCGGCAGAGACTCGCTCGACGGCGGCCCGGGCATCGACGTCGCGGAGGAAGGCGAGATCGTGATCAACGTGCCGTGACGCGTCGAGGCGTCGCCGGGGCGTACGCGCGACGCCGCGCACGCCCCGGTCGCCGCGCTTCGGCAGGACGCCTCACCCGCAGCGAGCCGGCTCGGGATCCGCGAGCGCCGGCTCGCTGCTCCGGAGCTGCTCGATCATCTCGTCGAGGTGGCGCGACGTGTCGCGCACGTACTCGTAGAGGTGCTTGTGGAGGAGGGCGAGCACGACGGCGTGACGCAACGCACGCGGCCGGCGCAACGCGGTCTCGCCCATCAGGCGCAGCGTCATGGCGGCGCGTCGCGGAGAGGCGCGCAGCACGCACGTCCAGAGGAGACGGACCAGGATCCCGAAGTCCCGGCTGCTCGCCAGCATCTTGCCTCGGATCGTGCTGCCGCGACGCAGGATCAGGGCCATCGCCCGCCTCCGGTAGTTGCCGTACGCGTAGAGGCGCTGCAGGAGCCGCTTGTACCCGTCGTACAGCTCCAGCCGGGACATGCGCAGCGGAACGACGTTGCTGAACACGAACTGGTCGCCGACGTTCCCGGCGAGCAGCCGCCCCGCTTCGCGCAGGCGCTCGTGGAGCGGCGTCCGCGGCAGGGCGTTGAGCATCCCGGTCATCGAGACGGGGATGCGAGCGTCCTGGATGAAGCGAAAGTGCTCGTCGAAGATCGCGGCGTCGTCGCCGTCGAAGCCGACGATCATGCCGGCCATGACCTCGATCCCGGCCTCCTGGATGCGGCGGACCGAGGCCATCAGGTCCTCGCGTACGTTCTGCGTCTTCCTCGTCTCGACCAGGCTCGAGGTGCGCGGCGATTCGATCCCGACGAAGAGCGTCGTGAAGTTCGCGCGGCGAAGGAGCTGCAGCAGCTCCTCGTCCTGCGCGACGTTGAGGCTCGCTTCCGTCATCAGCTCGATCGGATACCCGCTCGCTTGCTGCCAGGCGGCGAGCGCCCGCAGCAGCGCCTTGGCCTCCCGCTTGTTGCCGATGAAGTTGTCGTCGACGACGAAGACGTTGGTGGCCCCGAGCCGGTGGACCTCGCGCAGCTCGGTCATCACCTGATGCACCGTCTTGGTGCGCGGGCGGCGTCCGTACATCGCGATGATGTCGCAGAACTCGCAGCTGAAGGGACACCCGCGCGCCGTCTGGATGGTCATCGTGCGGTAGCGCTCGACGTCGAGCAGGTCGAAGCGCGGGCAGGGCGAGTCGTGGAGCGAGGGCTTCTCCTGCGCGACGTAGCGAGACCTCCAGCGGCCGGCCGCGTGGTCGCGCAGGAACTCGGGCCACGTGTCCTCCGCTTCGTCGACGAAGACGACGTCCGCTCGGCCGCGCAGCTCCTCCGGACACAGGGACGCAAACGGCCCGCCCACGACGACCAGCTTTCCGCGCCGCTTGAAGGCGTCGACGATCTCGAAGATCCGCCTCCTGTGGACGACGTATCCGGTGACCCCGACGACGTCTGCGTCGGTACCGAGGTCGATCGGGCGGACGTTCTCGTCACACAGGACGACCTGGTGCTCCGGCGGGGTGATGGCGGCGAGGGTGGGGAGCGCGAGATTGGGAAAGAGGCAACTCTTGTTCAGGCTCGGGAGAATGCGGTCGAAGGTCCAGAACGATTCGGGATTCCGCGGCGAGACCAGGTAGATCTTCATGAGCCTCGATCGAGGGCCGCGCGCGGGTGGGCAATGACGCGGCTCACTCGATCTCCTGGTCTCCGTCAGCGACGGCCCACGTGGACGCGGCGAAGCTGCGCCGCAGAGGAGGGGGCGGTGTCGCTGAGGTTTCCTGCCATCTATTTCGAGGCCACGCGCCTGTGCAATCTGCGCTGCCCGATGTGCATGACGGGCAGCAACGACGCCGCCGCCGTCCGGGCGAGCCGCCGCCGTCAGCTCGGCTACGACGAGATCCGCACGCAGGTCCTCGAGCCGGCGCAACGGCTCGGCGTCGTCGCGGTCGGCTGGAGCGGCGGCGAGTTCCTGCTGCGCGAGGATGCCCTCGAGCTGCTCGGGCTCACGGTGCGGCTCGGCTTCCAGTGCAAGGTGTGCAGCAACGCGGAGATGCTCGACCCCGCGCGCTTGCGCGAGATCAAGGCGGCGACCGGCGGCCGCGTCACCATCGCCGTCGGTCTGAACGCGATCGACGAGGCGAACCGGTGGAGCCGCGACGCGGCGGCGGAGCGAACGCTCGAGGTCCTCGAGCTCTGCCGCGAGCTCGGCATCGACCGCCACGTCATCATCACCATCGGCAAGCACAACGCGGCGAGCTTCGAGCGGACGGTCGACTATCTCGTGCGCCGCCGGATCTCCTACAACCGCTCGCCGCTGGTGGCGCGCGGCTCGGGCAAGGAGCACTTCGAGGAGATGGCCTTCGACCGCGCCGACCTCGAGCGCTGCTTCCATCCCGCGCTCCGCCGGCACGTCAACGGCTACGTCAGCTACACGCCGTTCTTCCTCTCGCCGGAGCTGCACGCCGAGGTGTCCGGCGGCGCGCGCAACGTCACCGTGCCGCAGAACCCGCCGATCGGGTGCTGGGTGGGCACGTGGCTCGCGATCAACGCCGAGGGCGACGTCTCGCTGTGCCCGGTGCTGCTCGACGCGCTGTCCGCGGGGAACGTGCGCGACAAGCCGCTCGACCGGCTCGTTGCGGAGAGCGAGCTGTTCGCGCAGGTGCTCGATCGCGGCAGGCTCGGAGGCCGCTGCGGTCGTTGCCGCTACCAGTACACCTGCGGCGGGTGCCGGGCGATGGCGTACTTTCACGGCGGCGACGTGCTCGGCGAGGACCCGACGTGCTTCTTCGACCCGCTGACGCCCGAGACGCGCAGCGAGCACGAGGAAGAGACCAACCGCCGGTTCAAGAAGTACCTCCTCGTCGCCCGGCACGCCGGGCTGTATCGCCGGCCGCACGCGGGCTCGGACGAGCGCCGCACGCCTCCGGGTTGACGCGCGCGTCGGAGTGAGGCCGGACCGTGTCCTCTGCACGGCGACCCCCACCGGCGCCATGGCGATCAGCCGCAAAGGGTCCCGGACGAAGCCGGCCCGAGGACCCGCCGCCGGCGCGCGCGGGAGTGACGGGCGAGACGGGAGCCGCCGCAGGCGAGATCGGGCGCCCCGTCAGGCCGCCTCGCCGACCTCTGCACACGGTGTTCGAGCACCACGCGCACAGCTCCGCGACCCGGCGCCGCAGCCCGTCCAAGGTTCGTCGACGACGCGTGTCACACTGGTCCGTTCCACCTCGTCTTCGCTTCAGGAGCCTGAAAGGAGACGACGATGACCCCGCGCTTGAACCCCTTCGCCGCCGCGCCCGCCGTGATGCGGGCGTGGCTGGACTTCGGCAAGACGGTGCTCGACGACGGCCTCGAGCGGAGCCTGACGGATCTGGTCAAGATCCGCGCCTCGCAGATCAACGGCTGCGCCTTCTGCCTGCACATGCACACGACCGAGGCGCGCCGGGCCGGCGAGACGGAGGAGCGCATCCACCTGCTCGACGCGTGGCGCGAGTCGCCGCTCTACGGCGAGCGCGAGCGTGCGGCGCTCGCCTGGACCGAGGCGCTGACGCTGGTCGCCGAGACGCGCGCGCCCGACGACGCGTATGCCGCGCTCCAGGCGCGCTTCACCGAGGAGGAGCAGGTGAAGCTCACGCTCCTGATCGTCGCGATCAACGGCTGGAACCGGATCCAGGTCGGCTTCCGCGCGGTGCATCCCGTGGAGCACCGCGACGTGGCATGAGGTTGCTCGTGTCGGCCACGGACGCAGCAGCGACGTTCGATCCGCTCCGGCCGCGCCTCGTCCGCGTCGCCTACCGCATGCTCGGCTCGGTCGCGGACGCGGAGGACGTGGTGCAGGAGGCGTTCCTGCGCTGGCTCGACGCCGACCGCGACGCCGTGCGCGAGCCGGAGGCGTTCCTCCGCCGCGTCGTGACGCGCCTCTGCCTCGACGTGCTGAAGTCCGCGCGGCACCGGCGCGAGGCGTACGTCGGACCGTGGCTGCCGGAGCCCGTCGTGCAGGACGTTTCGGCGGGGACGGAGGAGGTGGAGGACGTGACGCTGCCGCTGCTGCTCGCGCTCGAGCGCCTGTCGCCGCTCGAGCGCGCCGCCTTCCTGCTGCGCGACGTGTTCGGCGTCGAGTTCGAGGAGATCGCCGAGACGATCGGCCGCGATCCCGCGGCGTGCCGCCAGCTCGCGAGCCGCGCGCGGTCGCACGTTCGCGCCGCGCGGCCGCGCTTCACGGTGCCGAAGGAGCGCGGCCTCGAGATCGCGCAGGCGTTCTTCGCCGCCTCGCGCGGCGGCGACATGGCGCGCCTGCGCTCGCTCCTCGCGGCGGACGTGGTCGAGCAGGCCGACGGCGGCGGCAGGATCCCCGCGGCGATGCACCCCTTCGTCGGCCGCGACGAGGTGCTGCGGCTGCACGAGTCGCTCGCGCGGCTGTTCGCGACGCACCCCTCGCGTCTCGTGCGCTGGGCGCTGGTCAACGGCCTGCCCGGCTTCGTGACGGTCGAGCAGGGCGGCGTGCTGCAGACCACCGCGCTGCAGGTCGAGGACGGGAAGATCGTCGCGATCTACGTGACGCGCAATCCCGACAAGCTGCGTCACCTGGGAGGCGCCGATGTCGTACACTGATGCCGCTTCGCCACGCGAGGACGTCGCGTCGCGCGAGCACGCCGCGGCGTGCGTGCTCGTGGCGGTCGTCTTTCACAGCGGACGCGGCCACACGGCGCGTCAAGCTAAGGCCGTGGCGGCGGGCGTCGAGCAGGTGCCGGACGCGCGCGCGCTGCTGCTGAGCGTCGAGGAGGCCGTGCACCGCTGGCACGACCTCGAGACGGCCGACGCGATCGTCTTCGGCGCGCCGACCTACATGGGCGGCCCGTCGGCGGCGTTCAAGTCGTTCGCCGAGGCGACGTCGCACGCGGTGCTGTCGCGCGGCTTCGCCTGGCGCGACAAGCTCGCGGCCGGGTTCACGAACTCCGGCGCGCAATCCGGCGACAAGCTCGCGACGCTGGTGCAGATCGCGCTGCTCGCGGCGCAGCACGGGATGCACTGGGTGAACCTCGGCGTGTCGCCCGCGGGCAGCTCGTCGACGGGGTCCGCGGAGGAGGTGAACCGGCTCGGCTTCTGGCTCGGGGCCGCGGCCCAGTCGAACGTCGACCAGGGGTCGGACGTGGCGCCGCCGGAGGCGGACCTGGAGACGGCGCGGCGTCTCGGGAGGAGGGTGGCGGAGGTGGCGCGGCAGATGGCGCGGGGCGGGGTGGGGTAGGGCATCAGCTGTTCTCGGACGACGCGCGGATCGTACGATCGCCGTGCACCGGTCGCCGGCGTCATTCATGAGAGACGGTTAGACAACGGTTGGCGCCCGTCGAATGCGACAGAGCGTTGACCGGCGACGAACACGGAGGCGATTCATCTCTCGACTACCGCGGTCAACTGTCCTATTGGCGTCTGGATCTCCGCCGCCTGGTACGAACCTCCGGGTCTGGTGAGGCCCCACCGAAACCGAGACTACCGACGCATGAGCGCGCCAGATCCAATTGAGAACGCGCACACCGCAGCGCGCGAATTCGCTTCCTGGCTCGAAGAGAGAGTGCGGCCGCTCATAAGCCCCGACACCAGCGCGCAATTCGCGGCATGGCGCAACGAGGTTCAGCTCATCACGCGTCTGCTCGAGCAGTCGGATTGGGTCCAGATCGCCTTGGTCGGCACGACCGGTGCCGGCAAGTCGACTTTCTTGAACGCTGTTCTCGGCCAGGAGCTGCTTCCAGTCGGGGTCATGGAGCCGTGCACCGCGTTCGTCACCAAGGTCACCCGGTCACCGGACGCTGGCCAAGCTCGAAGATCTCCAGCCGAGCGCGGCCGTCCGTGGCGTTCTCCCCGACGCGCTCGTGACCGTCGTCACTGTTCAGTGGTTCGGCTCGAACGCCCTCGAGCTGACCTACAAGGGGCCTACCGGCAAGGTCGCGAACGAGATCCTCTATCGCCACGACGAGCCGCGCCTCGAGCTCGCCGAGGCCGGACGCCCGTGGAGCTTCGACGGCGACGGCGCGCTGTTCCGACTCGTCTCAGAAGCGCACCGCATCCGTCTCGCGCACCTCTTCGATCCGGTGCTGGCCGTGCACACCTCGCTGGTCGACCCGCTGCCGCACCAGATCACCGCGGTCTACGAGGCGATGCTACCGCGCCAGCCGCTGCGC
>JBFMAS010000587.1:0-3117 GCA_040755575.1 Thermodesulfobacteriota bacterium | reverse complement strand
CACGGCCGCATGCCGCGCGCGACCAGGTGCGGGTCGCGCTCATCGGCTGGGGCACCATCGGCTCGGGTCTGATCAAGCTGCTGCGCGACCGCGCGCGCGAGATCGACGCGCGCCACGGCGCCGCGCTGCGGCTCGTTCGCGTGGCCGACATCGACCTGCAGCGCAAGCGCGAGGTGCAAGTGCCGCGCGCGCTCCTCACCGACCGCACGCGCGAGGTGCTGGCCGACCCGAGCGTCGACATCGTGGTCGAGCTCATGGGCGGCCTCGAGCCCGCGCGCACCTTCGTCCTCGAGGCGATCCGCAACGGCAAGGCGGTCGTGACGGCGAACAAGGCGCTGCTCGCACACCACGGCCGTGAGATCCTGGCGGCCGCCGAGGAGAGGAAGGTCGGCTTCGCGTTCGAGGCGAGCGTCGGCGGCGGCATCCCGATCATCCGCACCCTGCGCGAGGCGCTCGGCTCGGACCGGCACAGCGCCGTGTTCGGCATCGTCAACGGCACGTCGAACTACATCCTCAGCACGATGGCGGCGGAAGGCCGCAGCTTCGCCGAGGTCCTCGCCGCGGCGCAGAAGGCGGGGCTCGCCGAGGCGAACCCGACGTACGACGTCGACGGCATCGACGCCGCGCACAAGCTGACGCTGCTCGTGCAGCTCGCCTTCGGCGTTCGTGTGCCGCTCGACGCCGTGCACACCGAGGGCATCCGCGACGTCGACGCGAGCGACATGGCCTACGCGCGCGAGCTCGGCTACGCGATCAAGCTGCTCGCGATCGCCAAGGACCACGGCGACTCGGTCGAGGCGCGCGTGCACCCGACCATGATCCCGGCGAACGACCCGCTCGCGGCGGTCGGCGGCGCGTTCAACGCGGTGTGCCTGCACGGCGACGCGCTCGGCCGCTCGATGTACTACGGTCAGGGCGCCGGCATGATGCCGACCGCGACCGCGGTGCTCGCCGACCTGCTCGACGTGGCGCGCGATCTCCGCGAGCTCGGGCGACCGCGTCTCGCGCCGCTCGGCTATCCGATCGCGCGCCAGCGCGCGGCGCGGGTCAAGCCGATCGGCGACGTCGTCAGCGAGTACTACCTGCGCGTGCACGCGCAGGACGAGCCCGGCGTGCTCGGCAAGATCGCGAGCCTGCTCGGGCAGCAGAGGATCTCGATCGCGTCGGTCACGCAGCGCGAGCGCTCGAAGGGCGAGCCGGTGCCGATCGTGATCCGCACGCACGAGACTCGCGAGCGCGACCTGCGGCGCGCGCTCGATCGGGTCGCTAGACTCCCGAGCGTGAGCGGCAAGCCGGTCGCCATCCGGATCGAGGAGAACCCCGGCTGACGGCCGCGCACAGGAGCTGAGCTTCACATGGACCGCAATCTCGCCCTCGAGGTGGTGCGCGTGACCGAGGCGGCCGCGCTCGAATCGGCCCGCCTCATGGGCCGCGGCGACGCGGCCGCCGTCGACCGCGCCGC
Source organism: Thermodesulfobacteriota bacterium (assembly GCA_040755575.1). Taxonomy (GTDB): domain Bacteria; phylum Desulfobacterota; class Binatia; order UBA12015; family UBA12015; genus DATCMB01. The sequence goes on along the minus strand of JBFMAS010000587.1, from coordinate 1,655 downwards.
GATGGCGGCGATGCGCCGCTCCTTCGACGCGATCGACGTCGACGCGGTCGTGGCGATCGGCGAAGGCCGCGAGGGCGAGGTCGAGGGGCTCTACTTCGGCGAGCGCATCGGCGCAGGCGGCGAGAAGATCGACGTCGCGGTCGACGCGCTCGAGGGGGCGACCGTCTGCGCGACGGGGGGTGCGAACGCGCTGTCGATCATCCTGATCTCCGAGCGCGGCCGCATCCTCGCCTGCCCCGAGACGTACATGGACAAGCTGGCCGTCGGGCCGGAGGGCAAGGGCGTCGTGAGCATCGAGCGCTCGCCGCAGGAGAACCTGCGCGCGCTCGCCGAGGCGAAGGGTGTCTACGTCGAGGACCTGACGGTCGTGGTCCTCGACCGGCCGCGGCACGACCGGCTCGTCGAGCAGGTGCGCCGGGCGGGGGCCCGCGTGCAGCTCCTCGCCGACGGCGACCTCGCGGCCGCGATCGCCACCGCGCGTCCCGGCAGCGGCATCGACATCGTCATGGGTATCGGCGGCGCGCAGCAGGGCGTGCTCGCCGCGGGCGCGATCCTGGCGCTGGGCGGCGAGTTCCAGGGCCGCTTCGAGCCGCGCAACGACGACGAGCGCGGGCGGCTGCTCGATGCCGGCATCTCCGACCTGACGCGCATCTACGGCCCGCTCGACCTGGTCGGTGACAACGTCATGTTCGCCGCGACCGGCGTGACGCAGGGACACCTGCTGTCCGGCGTGCGCTACTTCCGCGGCGGCGCGACGACCAACTCCGTGGTGATGCGCTCGCGCACGCGCACCGTGCGCTGGATCGAGGCGTACCACCACTTCGACTTCAAGCCGGAGTACTGATGCCTTTCGTCACGCTGCGACGCGACGGCGACGTCGCGGAGCTGACCATCGAACGCGCCGACAAGCTGAACGCTCTCGACCGCCAGACGCTGCTCGAGCTGCGCCAGGCGGTGGCCGAGCTGGCGCACGAGCCGGCGCGCGTGGTGCTGGTCGCGAGCGCGGGCGAGCGCGTGTTCGTCTCGGGTGCCGACATCGCGGCGATGTCGTTGATGTCGGTGGAGGAGGCGCGCCGCTTCTCGCAGCTCGGGCACGAGACCTTCGACGCGCTCGAGGCGCTGCCGTCGCTCCAGGTCGCCGTCGTCCAGGGCGCGGCGCTGGGCGGCGGCTGCGAGCTGATGCTGGCGTGCGACCTCGCGATCGCCGGCGAGAAGGCGCGCTTCGGCCAGCCGGAGACGAACCTCGGGCTCATCCCGGGCTTCGGCGGCTGCGCCCGGCTCCTGCGGCGGGTCGGGGTAGGGCTCGCGCGCGACCTGGTCTACAGCGGACGCCTGATCCCGGCCGAGGAGGCGTTGCGTGCGGGCCTCGTGCAGCGGGTGGTGCCGCAGGCGGAGCTGCGTGCGACGGCGCGGCAATGGGCGGCCGAGCTCGCCGCGCGTCCGCCGCTCGCGCTCGCGCGGGCCAAGGCGGCGCTCGCGGCGGCCGAGACCAGCGACGCCCGCAGCGCGGCACGGGTCGAGATCGAGGCCTTCGCGAGCCTGTTCGGCGCGCACGACACGCGCGAAGGGCTGACGGCGTTCCTCGAGAAGCGGCCTCCCACCTTCCGCGGCTCCTGACCGGCGCCCGCGTCGGGGCCGACTTGCCGAGCCGGCCC
>JBFMAS010000586.1:0-17887 GCA_040755575.1 Thermodesulfobacteriota bacterium | reverse complement strand
GCCTCGACGGCGGGCGAGCGCCGCGACTGCGAGCTCGCCGCGACCGCCGCGGCCGGCAGCAGCACGTGCACGCGGGACACCGCGAGGCCGTCATCGGTCTCCTCGTACGCGATGGCGTAGTTGCGCCGCCGCAGCACGCGGCGCAGCGCCTCCTCGAGGGTGACGTCGCGCAGATCGACGTTGACGGGCCGCCGCTCGATGCCGAGCTGCATCACGACGTCGAAGCCTTCCTCCTCGGCGAGCGCGTCGAGGACATCTTCGAGGCGGGCCTCGTCGGCCGCGACGCGCAGGCCCCCGTCACCGCGCTTCACCTGCACGGTCGCCGCGCCGGCGACGGTCGCGGCACAGGACAGCGTCACCGCGAGGACGACGCTTGAGACGGATGACGTCACGGACATCGTCTGTTCGACGACTATACGCGTGCGGCGCGCCCAGCAAGCCGCGCGGCCCCCGCGGCGCACGGCGCCTCAGCGGCGCGTTGGCATAGCGCCGCGTCAGCGGCGCGTTGGCATAGCGCCGCGTCAGCGGCGCGTTGGATCGATCAGCTCGATGACGTGCCCGTCCGGGTCGCACACCCACATCTGGCCGACCTCGGGGCTCGTCGCGAGCACGTCGAGGCCGCGACGCTGCAGATCGGCGAGCGTCGCCGCGTAGTCCTCGATCGCGAACGCCGCGTGGCTCGCGAGCGGGCTCAAGCTCGGCGGCGGCCGGTCGACCTCGACCCCGGCCGGCGTGACGATCAGGTGCACCTGCGCATTCCCGGCCGACAGCCACGCGCCGTCGATCCCGAAGTCCGGCCGGGGGATCGTCTCGAGGCCGAGGACGTCGCGGTAGAACTCGAGCGCGCGCGAGAGATCGCGCACCGGGAAGGAGATGTGATTGACGCTGCGGGCGATCATGCCTCGTCGTATCACGGATCGAGGAGGCTCGCGCCGGGGCTCGTGAGGAACGCCGCGCGCGCCGAGCCGTAGCCCGAGCCGCACGGCACGCCGCCGGTGAAGGTGCAGGTCTCGACGACGCCGATGCGGTCGGTGCCGCGCGTGCGCTGCCCGGGGCGATCGGTGATCGTCACCGTGAGCGGCGCCGCGAACGGACGCTCGATCGCGAGCGCGCGGAAGCGCAGGTCGAAGGCGAGCTCGCGAAAGCCGCTCTTCTGCAGCGGCCGCAGCCGCAGCTGCACGCTGCCGCCCGTGCCGGCGCGGCAGCGCACCACGCCCGAGCGCTGCGTCCGGCACTGGCCCGGCGCGAAGACCAAGCCCTGGTCGAGCTTGCGCCCGTCGCGCACCTGGACCGCGAGCCCGCCCGCGGCGTCGAAGCGATCGCTCGCCGTGACGAGCGGCAGCACGCCGCGCACCTGGATGCGCCCCCGCGGCCGGGCGGTGCCGGCCGTCGCCGCCGGCGCCCAGACGCGCGCGCGCTCGATGTGCAGCACGCCGTCGCTGGGATCGCAGGCGTCGCCGCGGAAGTCGCCGTCGAGGTCGCGCTGGTCGGGGTTCGCCACGCCCGGGCAGTTGTCGTCCGGGCAGGCGTGCGGGAACGGGTTCGGGATCAGCGGCGTGTGGAAGCCGTCGCCGTCGGGGTCGGTGCAGGGGTCGCACTCGTTGCCGAGGCCGTCGCCGTCCGCGTCCGCCTGATCGGGGTTCGGGCGGTCGGGGCAGCTGTCGATCGCGCTGCAGACGCCGTCGGCGTCGGGCTCGGGGCTCGCGTCGTCGGGGCAGCCGTCGCAGAGGTCGCCGGCGCCGTCGCCGTCGCGGTCCGACTGGTCGGGGTTGGGGGTGAAGCGGCAGTTGTCGACGGGGCAGTCGTTCAGCGGGAAGCCCGGGTCACCGGCCCCGTCGCGGTCGCCGTCGCGGCAGGTCGACGAGTCGCACGCGTCGCCCACGCGGTCGAAGTCGAGGTCGAGCTGCGCTGGATTCGCCACCAGCGGGCAATTGTCGCACCCGTCGCCGAACCCGTCGCCGTCGGTGTCGGCGTTGGTCTCGTCGAAGCGGCCGAAGCAAAGGTCCCGCGGACATTCGTTGCGCGAGTCGTCGTCGTCGGCGAAGCCGTCGCCGTCGAAGTCGCGGCAGAAGAGAGCGTCGCAAGCGTCGCCGACACCGTCGGCGTCTTCGTCGGCCTGCGGGCCGGGCACGCTCGGGCAAGAATCGCATGGGTCTCCGACCCCGTCGCCGTCCTGATCTTCCTGCCCGGGATTGGCGAAGAGGTCGCAGTTGTCGCCGTCGTCGCACAGCCCGTCCCGGTCGAAGTCGTCCAGTCCGGGGCCGTCGCAGAAGTCGCATGCGTCCCCGAACGAGTCGCCGTCGGCGTCCTGCTGATCCGGATTGGGGAACGGGCAGTTGTCCTGCTCGTCGCAGACGCCGTCGAGATCGTCGTCGCTCCCCGGGCCGACGCACGCGTCGCACGGATCCCCGATCCCGTCGGCGTCGCCGTCCGTCTGATCGGGGTTGAACGCGAACGGGCAGTTGTCGGTCGCGCAGTCGTTGCGCGGGTCCTCCTCGCCGAAGCCGTCGCCGTCGAAGTCGCGACAGAACTCCGCGTCGCAGGCGTCGCCCACAAAATCGCCGTCGGAGTCGTCCTGCAGCGGGTTGTCGACGGTGGGACAGTTGTCACACGCGTCGCCGAACCCGTCGCCGTCGGACGATTCCTGTGCGGGATTGAACAGGAAGCGGCAGTTGTCGTGCTCGTCGCACACCGCGTCGTCGTCGTCGTCGAATCGACCCGGCCCGTCGCACCCGTCGCAGCGATTCCCGAAGCCGTCGCCGTCGGCGTCCGCCTGGCCGGCGTTCGCGACGTCGGGACAGTTGTCGAACGGCTGGCAGTCGCCGTCGCCGTCGCCGTCGAGGTAGCCCGGTTCGCCCGGGCAGGCGTCGCAGGCGTCGCCGAAGCCGTCGCCGTCGGCGTCCCCCTGCTCGGGGTCGAACACGTGCGGGCAGACGTCGCAGCCGGGACCGATGCCGGTCGGCACGAGGTCGGAGTCGCGATCGGGATCGCCCGTCGTCGTGAACCGGAAGAAGCACGACGGGCACTGCTCGTCCGGCCACTCGGGGACGAAGCGCGACGACTCGCAGTCGAAGACGCAGGCCGCCTCGGAAGCCGCGCCGCGGGACACCGTGACCTGGACCGAGCCGACGATCACGTCGCCGGTCGATCCGTCGTCGACGCGGAAGGTGTTGCACGAGCCCGGGTCGAGCAGGGCGAGCGCCGCCGGCTCGTCGAAGACGAACTCCGGCGCCGGCTGAGCGCTGCAGAGGCAGCCGATCGTGGTCGGACGCACGCCGACCAGCGTGTCGTTCACGAAGAAGCTCAACGCGCCGGCGCCTGCGCCTGCGCAGTCGGCGTGGCTCACCGCGAACGTCACCGCGTCGGCCACCTGAGCCGCGGCACGCGGGACGGCGCACAGGGCGAAGATCGCGGCGAGGGTGCAGCGCACGGCGGCTCTGCTGATCGTGCTCATTTCCCCTCCTGACGACTCGCCATATCAGCGTCGCAGCGGTGCAGGGAATGCTCTTCGTGCAGCGACATCCGCCGCCGCCACGCGGCTCGTATCCCGGGCGGAACGTGCTATGAGCGGCCGCCTGGACAACGTGCTGCACAGCCTGCGCGCGCGCTCGGCGCTCGCCGTCGTGGCGCTGCTCTCCTTCCTCGCGACGAGCGCGCCGCCGCGACGCGCCTGGTACGTGCACGAGCACGGGCCCGACGCGCGGGGGCACGTCCACGCGGGCGACGCGGAGCGCGCGGACGACGAGTGGTCGCGGCTCCTCGCCGAGAGCGTCGCGCACCGGCACGGGCACGGCGCCGGGCACCGGCACGGCGACCACGGCGAGCCACCGCGCGCCGCGGCCGACGACGCGACCGACGGCTCGCCGGGCCTCGTGCCGGCCGGCGCCGCGAGCGACGCGCACGCGCACTGGCAGGCGCCGTTCCAGCCGACGACCGGCACGACGCCGCCCGCAGCCCACGTCCGCACGCTCGCGCAGAGCGCGGTCGCGCCACACGCCGGAGAGCCGCACCCGGCGTCGCGGCCGGTGCTCCGTGCCCGCGCGCCTCCCGCCCGCACCGTCTGAGCGAAGCCTCGCAACCACGAGCTTCGGACCGCAGGCGGTCCGACCGGCGGCGGCTCGCCCGCCCCGCCGGGAGCCGGACGGGAGACCTCGATGCTCGCAAGGCGCTCGGCGCTCGGCGCCGCGCTCGCCGCGCTGTGCCTCGTCGGCAGCGCACGCGGCGCCACGTCAAGTATATCCACGGCCACCACGACCGAGGCCGGCGAATGCCGCGACCCGGAATGCCACGAGAGCGGCACGGCGACGCACTTCGACGTCGGCGCGGCAGGGCTCACGCTGTCCGACGACGGCGGCCGCGCCTCGCTCGAGGAGCTCGTCGTCGAGGCGAGCCGGCCGCTGTCCGCGGCCTCCGCGCAGGAGATCCGCGCGCGCGACTTCGAGCTGCGCCCGCACGCCACCACGCAGGAGGTGCTGCAGAACGTCCCCGGGCTCGTCGTCTCGCAGCACCAGGGCGGCGGCAAGGCGATGCAGTACCTGATCCGCGGCTTCGACTCGGACCACGGCACGGACTTCGCGCTGTTCGTCGACGGCGTGCCGGTCAACCTGGTGTCGCACGCGCACGGCCAGGGCTACGCCGACCTGAACTACCTGATCCCCGAGACGATCCGCGACCTGCGGCTGTGGAAGGGCCCGTACTTCACCCAGTTCGGCGACTTCATGAACGCGGGCGCGCTCGAGATCCAGACGCGCGACGAGGTCGCCGAGAGCTCGATCTTGCTCGAGGGCGCCTCGTTCGACACCGCGCGGTTCCTCGCGCAGGCGTCACCGCAGCTCGGCCCGGGGAAGACCTACCTCGCGGCGCAGGCGTACACGACCAACGGCCCGTTCGAGAACCCGCAGAACTTCTGGGCCTACAACTTCTTCTTGAAGTACACGCTCGAGCCGACGCCGACCTCGGCGCTGCGCGCCTCGGCGATCGTCTACGACGCGGACTGGGACGCGTCGGGCGAGATCCCGCTGCGCGCGGTGCGCGGCTTCTACCCCGACGGCCAGCCCTTCACCGGGCCGCGGCTGGATCGCTTCGGCGCGATCGACCCGACCGAGGGCGGCAAGACGGACTACGAGGCGCTGAACCTGACGTGGGAGAACGCGCTCACGCCGCACGAGTCGATCAGCGCCCAGGCCTACGGCTTCCGCTACCGCCTCGCGCTGTGGTCGGACTTCACGTTCCTCCGCTTCACCGGGCTGCGCTTCGTCGAGCAGGCCGACCGCAGCGTGATCGACACCGGAGACGCGCCACCGATCCCCGGCGCCAACTACATCCCCGGCGACGGCATCGAGCAGGACGACGAGCGCTTCACCTACGGCTTCAAGACCCGCTGGTCGCGGCTGTGGGAGCTCGGCTCGATCGGCATGCAGACCGAGCTCGGCGTCGAGAACCGCAACGACTCGATCGACCTCGCGCTCTGGCGTCAAGTACGGCGCAAGCGCTTCTTCGCGGTCAACCGGCTGCACGTCGACGAGAGCTCGCTGTCGGCGTTCCTCGCGCAGCAGATGGTCCTCACCGACTGGCTGCGCTTCGAGGGCGGCGTCCGCGGCGACCAGTTCTGGTTCTCGACCCGGGACCGTCTTCCGCGACAAGCACCGGATCCGAACTTCGAGTCGGTGCCGATCGACGGCGGCACGCAGGCGGGCATCGTCAGCCCGAAGGCGAACCTCATCCTGAGCCCCGCGCCTACCACCGACGTGTACCTCAACTTCGGCACCGGCTTTCACTCGAACGACGCGCGCGTCGCGGTGCTCGCCAAGGGCTCGGGCTTCGACCCGCTGACGCGCTCGATCGGCGCCGAGCTCGGCGCGCGCACGCGCGTGCTCGAGACGATCGACGTCGCGGCCGCGCTGTGGTGGCTCGACCTCGACTCGGAGCTCGTGTTCTCCGGCGACGCGGGCGTGGTCGATGCCGAGATCGACGAGCCGACCGGCAACTTCGTGCCGGGCCCGGCGAGCCGGCGCTGGGGCGTCGACGTCGAGGCCCGCTGGCAGATCACCGACTGGCTGTGGGCCGACTACGACCTCGGCTGGGCCGATCCGCGCTTCCGCGCGTCGGGCCTCGCGATCCCGCTCGCGCCGACGCTGCTCATGAACGGCGGCTTGACGGCGCGCTGGGACAACGGCCTGTCTGCCGGCCTGCGCTTCCGCTTCGTCGGCGACCGGCCGGCGAACGAGGAGCGCACGCTGACCGCGGCCGGCTACTTCGTGATGGACGCGCTGGTCACCTACCGCTGGCGCAACGTGCAGCTCATGCTCGCGGGCCTGAACCTGACCGACGCGGACTGGCGCGAGGCGCAGTTCGCCGACGACACCTGCCTGTGCAGCGATCTCGGCCGGCAGCCCGGCTGCCTCGAGAAGCCCGGGCTCGAGCCCGGCGCAGGCGTGTCCGACGTCCACTTCACGCCCGGCAACCCGATCGCCGTCCGCGGCGGCATTCAGGTGTTCTTCTGAGGCGCGTGGAGCGCGATGCCGCGTGCAGTATCAGTCGTCGTCCTGGTCCGGCACGGGCGGCGGGCCCGGGTTCAGGATCACCTGCCCCGGGCCGAGGATCGGCACGCCGACCGTGGCGCCGTCCGGGAGCTGGCAGAACTGGCCGTGCGACTGCCACTCGCCGCCGACGCAGATCTGCACCTGGCCCGCCTGGCAGACCGCAACGCTGCTCGCATAGCTGCGGCCGTTGTACATGCAGGTCCCTTGGTCGTCGTCGTCACCGTCCTGCGAGAAGGCCGGGACGCAGAGCGCGGCCAGCACGGCCGCCGTCGCGAGCACGGGGATCGCCCTCATCGGTCACCTCCTGCGCCGGCCGCCCCTCGCGGCCGCGCACCACGGGAATCATCGGCGGATCGGGCCGCCGACGCGAGCCGCCCGGCCCGACCCGTCGTTGCCGCGCCTGCGCTCGGCCCTCGGACCCGGCGCCGAGCTCGGTCTGCTGTCAAGTACGTGGCGTGCGGGATCTTGCATTCGTCGACGCTTCCGGGGCGTATTGCTCGCAGACGGCGGTCGACGTGGCCATGAAGGCGATCCAGCCACAAGGAGGTAAGGGGCAGGTGGAGGGGCTACACCTCGGGAGGCTCGCGCACGACGCGAAGCCGCTCGAGCTCGACGCCGGGGCGACGCACGCCGGCTACCGCACCGCGGCGCGTGCGCTGCCGGGTCTGGCGGGTTGAGCTTGGCGGCTCTTGGCTGGCTCTCGAGTCTGCTCGGTGCGGACGAGCGGATCTCGTCGCTGATGAGCAACGCCACGCTCGGCGTCCGGATGCTGCGGACGCTCGCCTACATGGCGCTGCCGGGGCAGCCGGGGTCGCTCGGCGCGATGGTGGAGCGCAACGCCGTGCGCTCGCCTCAGCACCACGCTCTGCTGTTCGACAACCACTCGTGGAGCTGGGCACAGGTCAACGAGGTCGCGAACCGCGTCGCGAACTGGCTCGTCGGCCGCGGGGCGCGCAGCGGCGACGTGGTCGCGCTCGCGCTCGGCAACCGTCCCGAGACCGTGTTCGCGCTCGCCGGGCTGAACAAGATAGGCGTCGTCACGGCGCTGCCGCACGCGGGCGTGCGCGGCGAGCCGCTGCGCCACGCGCTCTCGAGCGTGCGGCCGCGCTGGATTCTCGCCGCCCCGCAGAGCGTCGACGACGTGAACAGCGCGCGCGACGGCGTCGACGCCGAGCTGATCGTCTGGGACGACGGCTTCCGCGCCGCGCTCGGCGCGGTGTCGACGGCGAGCCCCGGCTCGGCGCACGTCCAGCCTTCCGACGCGGTGATGATGTACATGTTCACCTCGGGCACGACCGGCCTGCCGAAGGCCGCGCGCATCACCAACCGCCGCTTCCTGATGATGTCGCTCGGCTTCGCCTACACGATCTGCGCGCTGCGGCCCGACGACGTCGCCTACTGCGCCCTGCCGCTGACCCACGCCACCGGTGCCATGGGCGGCCTCGGCTGCGTCGCCGCCTCGGGCACGACGCTCGCGCTGCGCGAGGGCTTCTCGGCGCGTCAGTTCTGGACCGACTGCGTCCGCTACGGCGCCACCGTCGTGCCCTACATCGGCGAGCTGTGCCGCTTCCTGCTCAACAGCCCGCCGAGCGAGGACGAGCGCCGCCACCGCGTGCGGCTGTTCTACGGCGCGGGGTTGCGGCGCGACGTCTGGGTCGCCTTCCAGGCGCGCTTCGGCATCCCGGAGATCGTCGAGTACTACGGCGCGACCGAGGGCAACGTCGCGCTGGTCAACATCGAGGGCAAGCCGGGCATGATCGGGCGCCTGAACGTCGGGCAGGCGGCCGTGCGCGTCGACCCGGAGACCGCCGTCCCGCTGCGCGACGAGAAGGGCCGCCTGACGGTCGCCCCCGAAGGCGAGCCCGGCATGCTGATCGGCCGCATCACGTCGCTGACGCGCTTCGACGGCTACACCGACCACGCCGCGACGGAGCAGAAGATCCTGCGCAACGCCTTCGGCGACGGCAGCGACTGGTTCTCGACGGGCGACCTGGTCGTGACGCACCCGGGCGGCTGGGTGTCGTTCTCCGACCGGCTCGGCGACACCTTTCGCTGGAAGGGCGAGAACGTCTCGACGGCCGAGGTGGCCGACGTGCTGGCGCGGGCGCACGGCGTGCGCGAGGCGATCGTCTACGGGGTCCAGGTGCCGGGCCACGAGGGACGCGCCGGAATGGCGGCGCTGATCGTCGGCGAAGGCTTCTCCCTCGAGCGCCTCGCCGAGCACACGGCGAAGCAGCTGCCGCGCGCGGCGCGTCCCGTCTTCCTGCGGATCCTGCAGACGCCGGACCTGACCGCGAGCTTCAAGTACGTCACGACGCGCTTCAAGCGCGAAGGCTTCGATCCGCGCCAGGTGTCGGACCCGATCTACATGCTCGAGAGCGAGCGCTACAGGCGGCTCACCCCGGACGACGTCGAGCGCCTCGCGAGCGGCCAGCTGCGCGTCTGAGCAGGCCGGGCGCCCGCTTCGGCGTCCGCTCCAGACCGGACGCACCACCGGCGCTGCGCGCGGCCACGCGCCCGTGCGATGGTGCGGCATGCCCGCGAAGACGCTGCGCCGCCTGGCGCTGCTGCTCGCGCTCGCCGCGGCCTGCGGCGACCGCGCCTCCTCCGGCGCCGGCACGGGCGCGCCGCTCGACGGCTCGTGCCCTGCCGGCTTCACGCCGCAGCCGGGCTTCAACGAGGGCTTCCCCTCGGACGGTGTGCAGCGTCAGTTCCACGTGCTGCTGCCCGACGCGCTCGACGAGCCGCGCCCGCTCATGGTGTCGCTCACCGGCACCGTGCAGGAGGAGCTGTCGTTCGCCGCGCAGTCGGGGCTGGATCAGCTTCCCGCGCAGGGCTGGATCGTCGCGGCACCGGTGCGCACCTGCAGCCAGAACGGCACCAACTGCGCACAGATCGGCAGCGACGGACGCATCTGGGAGCCGTGGTACGACGGCACCATCGCCGGACCGAGCGACGACGAGGGCCCGGACGTCCGCTTCGTCGAGGCGATGGTGCGCTGCATCGCGAGCCGCTGGCCGGTCGACGAGCGGCGGATCTACGCCGGCGGCATCTCGGCCGGCGGCTCGTTCACCAACCGCAACATGACCTTCAACTCGGACCTGTTCGCGGGCGGCGTGCCGGCGTCGGGCAACTGGTACGGCGGCCTCGCGGCGCCGCGCTCGCCGGTGGCGATGGACTCGTCGATCGTCGTCCTGATCTGGGGCGGCCCGAACGACGTCTGGCCGCCGGGCAACCCGATCGCGGACTACGACCCGGAGACGCGCCTCGCGGCGCGGTACTACGCGGCGCAGCCGAGCGTCGTCACCGTCGCGTGCTCGGGCTCGCACGGCCACATCTGGCCGAGCGCAATGACGCCGTGGCTCGTCGAGACGCTGCTGTCGCACCCGAAGGGCGCCGATCCCGCGGACTTCGTCCTGACGGAGCCGCCGCCCGGCTTCGGCTGCGTCGTCGGCGCGTACACGGATCACTGACGCGCGCCGCGGGCACGGGCGTCGGCCAGCACGTCGTCGTAGGTCGCCTTGCGGTTCGGCTCGGCGACGGACGGCACGGTGGCAGCCGTGGGCGCGCGATGCGACCACGCCCCGCCGGCCACCGTGGCAGCGGCAGCACGTCCGGTCGGTGCGGCGAGCGTCAGGACGCGCAGGCCGGCGCGCGTGTGACGCGGACGCGGACGCTCGGCGCGCCGTCGTCGTTCGCGACCGCCAGCACCGCCGCACAGGGCGACGACGTGACGCTGCCGCCCTCGACGTCGACGGCGTAGCCCTGCGGGTACGCGCGCGGCGGGATGACGATCGTCGTCGGCAGCCCGGCGGGCGCGGACGAGCCGTCGGGCCGGCGCGTCGACCAGGAGTACTCGTAGAGGCCGCTTCCCGGGTCGTAGGCGAAGCTCGCCGGCGTGCCGCCGGTCGCGCTGGCGAACGGCCGCGCGAGCGCGTCCAGCACCTGCGGGCGCAGGTTGTCCGGCGTCGGCGGCAGCTCCTTGTCGACGACGATGTGCTCGTCGTACGTCCAGAACACCCACGGCACGAGCCGCGTATCGAGGGCGTTCGTCAGGCGCTCGATCTGGGCCGGATCGTTCGTCGCGCCGAACTCGGTCGCGAGGATCGCATCGCCGCGCGCCGACGCGGCGATCGCGCGCTCGATCACCGCCTCGTCGTCCTCGGGCGTGGTCGCGTAGACGTGGAACGAGAGCCCGCTCGCCGGCGCGCCGATCCCCGACAGGCTGGTGTCGGCGCGGCCGAAGTTGAACAGCACGAACGGCTCGCTGAAGACGATGTGGTGCGCATCGAACGGGCGGATGGCGGCCACCATGCGCTCACCGAACGGCACCAGCCGCGCCTGCTCGAGGTCCGGACACCCGGGCATGCCGCACGGCAGGAACACGGCGCCCGGCCAGGGCTCGTTCATCAGGTCGTAGCCGAGGACCAGCGGCTCGTCCGCGACCGCCTGCGCCACGGCGGCGACCGCGGCCGCGTAGTGCTGCTGCAGCGGCACGCCGTCCGGCCCGGGACGGTTCTCCCAGAAGTTGTCGAACGCGCGCTGCAGCGCGGGGTTGGTGACGTAGTAGATCGGGAACGGCTCGGGCGGGTTGGGCAGCCCGTCGGTGAGCGTCGCCCACTCGGGAAAGCCGTTGCCGTGCACGAGCGGCCCGTAGCCGTCCTGGTGGAAGTCGAGCAGGACGTAGATGCCGTGCGCCGCGAGCAGCCGCGTCGTCTCGGCGATCGACGACACGTAGCGGGCGTCGATCACGCCGGGCTCGGGCATCACCGCACCGAACACGACGCCGAGCCGCACGACGTTGAAGCCCTGCTCGCGGAGGAACGCCGCGTCGTCCTCGCCGAAGCCGACCTCGGCGGGCGGCACCGGCGGGAACTTCTGCACGAAGTTCGTGCCGTGCACGAGGACGACGCGTCCGGTCTCGTCCGTGAGCCAGCGGCCCGCGTGCGACAGGACGCCGACGGGACCCGCGGCGGCCGCGGGATCGGCCGGCGGCGGCGCGTCGCTGCACGCCGCGGCGAGAAGCACGAGCGCGAGGCGGAGCGTGCGGCTGCGGCCGCCCTTTGCGACACGGGTCCGATGCACGGCCATGCGCCTTCTTACGGGGAGCGCGGCGCGCAAGCCAAGCCCGCCGGCCCAGGCGCGCAGCGCGCGAGCCGCGTCGCTTGCGCAATCGTCGCCCGCACGCTGGACTAGCGCGGGTGAAGAGGACAGGACCCTGGCCACGGCGCGCCGGCGCGCTGCTCGCGACGCTCGTGCTGGTCTCGGCACCGTGGGCAGTGCAGCGCGCGCATGCGCTCGACGCGGCGATCGCGACCGAGTGCGCCGCGTGCGAGTTCCCCGCGGTGGTGAGCGTGGCCGCGCAGTGCACCGGCGTCTACGTCGGCCACGGCATGATCCTCACCGCGGCGCACTGCAGCGACGACGTGCGCGAAGGCCGCTCGCGGGTCTTCTTCGGCGAGGACATCGGCGCGCCCGCGTTCGCCGCGGTCATCGAGCGCTGCGTGCGCCACCCGGACGGCGCGTTCGTCCGCAACGCGCTCGGCGAGGACATGTACGAGGGCGTCGACATCGCCTTCTGCATGCTCGACGGCTCGCAGCCGATCCCCGACGTGCCGCTCGTGCCGCCCCTGCTGCCGACCGGCTGCGAGCGCGACTGGCTCGCGCACCAGATGGTGGGTCGCACCGCCGTCCTCACCGCGGTCGGCTTCGGCTGTGCCGAGCACGACGACGGCACGGGCAAGCCCTGCGACGCCGGCGTGAAGCGCCACGTCGCGGTGCAGCTCGTGCGGCAGATGGACTACGCGGGCTCGCCGACCAAGCTCGAGCTGCAGCGCGGCGGCACCGGCGACACCGCGCTGATGGCCGGCGACTCGGGCGGCCCGTACTTCGCGCGGCTGCCGGACGGCAGCTGGCGGCTCGTCGCGCTGCACCACGGCGCGAACGCCGGCGTCAGCGGCGCGTTCGTCGAGGCGATCGCGCCGTACGTGCACTGGATCGAGGCCGCCTCGGGCGTCGACGTCACGCCGTGCCACGACCTGGTCGACGGCGAATGGGTCGAGCACGGCGGCTGCGCGGACGGCACGCCGGTCGGTGCCGCGGAGGTGGGCGGCGAGTGGGCCGGCTCGTGCCGCTCGGCGGTCGCCGCGGCGGCGGTGACGCTCTCCGCGGCGGGGTGCGCGCCGGCAGCGGAGGCGGGCGGGCTCGTCGCGTCGAGCGACGAGCTCGAGCACGCCGCGCAGCGCGTCCTCGCCGCGCGGCCCGACCGCCGCGACGCGCGTCTCGACGCCGCCCTCGCCGAGCTCGTGCCGCGCGGGCTGTTCCCCTTCCTCACCGACGAGCTGCCCGGCACCGTCCCGCTCGCGGCGCTGCGCGAGCTGGTGCGCCGGCGCGAGCAGGAGCAGGAGCAAGAGCAGGACGACGGCGCGGCGGCCGCTGCCGAGCTGCCGTAGCCAGACAGCCTCGGCAGCCGGCTCCGCGCGGCCCGGCTCAGCCCTCGTCCGGGCCGCGAGCGGTGCTCCAGCGCAGGAACACCTCCTGGGTGAACAGCCCGAGGAAGCGCCCGCCGTCGTCGAGCACCGGCAGCGCGTCGACGCAGCGCTCCGCCATGCGGCGGACCGCGTCGAGGGCGCTGTCGTGCGGCGCGAGATGCTCGACCGCGCGCGCGACGCCGTGCGACGGCTCGGCCTCGCCGCACGAGGCCTGCCGCGCGTCGCCGTCCACGCGGAGATCGGCCTCGGTCAGCACGCGCAGCACGCGCAGCCGGTCGTCGACCACCGGGACGTGCCGCGCGCCCTCCTTGCGGATCAGCTCGCGGGCGCGCCGCAGCGGGTCGCCCGGCGAGACCGTCGCGACCACGCGCTGCATGACGTCCGCGACCCGCGGCTGCTCGGCGAGGCGCCGCGCGAGGCGCAGCGCCGACGAGCGCGACCAGTGCGCCCGGCGAAGCTCGTAGAGCGAGGCCTCGACCGCATCGAGGACCACCTGCCCGTCGGGGACAAGGCGCGGATCGGTCGAGACGCACACCGACATCCGGCCGGCGTAGCTCGCGACCGCGAACGCCAGGCCGACGCCCTGGAACAGGTTCATGACCGGGTGGATCTCGACGATCCGCCGGCCGCCGAGCTCGAGCGCGTGCCTCGGACCGCGCACGTTCGTGCAGCCGACGCTCACCAGCGGCGTGTCCGGCGCGAGGCGCAGGAGCGCCGCCTCGACGGCGGACGGAAGCGCACCGAGCAACGCGAGCAGGACGCCCGTCGCGCGTCCCATCTCGCGGCTCTTGAGCGCGCGCATCTCGTCGCGCACCCGTGCGAGGCGCTCGATCGGATCCGCCACGTCGACCGGCAGCCAGGGGAAGAGCGCGGTGAGCACGTTGCCCAGCGCGCCCGTCGCCGCATCGCCCCGCACGCTCACCGGCACGAGCGCCCGGACGCGCGCCTCGTCCGCCGCGGCACCGCACTCGCGGAGGTAGGAGCGCAGCGCGCCGCTGACGATCGCCAGCACGGCGTCGTTGATCGTGCAGTCGCCGGCGACGCGCAGCGAGTCGAGCTCCGCGAGCGGGAACGAGCGCCACAGCATGCGCCGGCCGTGGCCGAGGCGGCCGTTCCAGGGCAGCGCCGGGACGGGCGTCTGCACGAAGCTCGCGATCGCGTCGAGCGCCGAGGCCACGTCGCGCGCACGGCCGAGAGCGCTCGCGGGGTCGAGCAGGGCGCGCAGCGCGTCGCGCGGCCCGGGCCCCCCCGTGCGCTCGACCGGCTCCCTTTCGACGCGCGACGCGCGACCGCGTCCGTTGCCGCCACGCGGCGGGTCGGCGATCGCCTCGAGCACGCCGAGGCCGCTGATCCCGTCCGTCAAGCAATGGTGCACCTTGCACAGCAGGGCGCTGCGGCCGGGCGGGACGCCGTCGACGAGGTGGATCTCCCACAGCGGGCGGTCCGGCGGAAGCTGGGGCGAGAAGAGCGTCTCGACGACGTGCTGCAGCTGCTCCTCGTCGCCGGGCGGCGGCAGCGCGACGTGCCGCACGTGGCGGCGCAGGTCGAAGTCCGGATCGTCCTCCCAGCGTACGCCGCGCAGGTGCAGCAGGGAGCGCACCGGCCGCTGACGGAAGCGGCGCAGCGGGACGAGCCGTGCGTTGAGGATCTCGAGAAGCTCGTCGAGCGTCAGCCGGCCCTCGATCTCGGCGATGCAGCCGATGTGCATCGGCTGGTTGGGCCGCTCGAGGTAGAGGAACGCTTCATCGAGCTCCGACAGGCGCTCGTCGCCCCCACCCGCCGAGAGCTCCGTCCGTGGCAGCTCCGCTGCGCTCATCCCGCCACCTCCCCCACTGCCCGCCTGCCGTCCCCGCAAACCGGCGCAGGCGGGGCTCGGGCCGCAAAGCCGGCCGCGTTGCGCGCGCCGCAGTGTAGCGCAACCAGAAAAAAAAAGAAGGGCTAGCGAGCGGCGCGAAGCTCCTCGCACGAGAGCCGCCGGCGCGCCCGGTCGAGCTCGTCGAGCCGCTCCGGGCTCGCGATCAGGGTGCGCGTCAGGACGAGACCCCGGCCGGTCGGCGCCTCGACGAGGCGGGCGCCCGCCGGCACCTGGACCGGGACGCCGCGCCGCGCGAGCACCAGGTCCACCGTGCCGCCGGCGCCGGCCTGGCGGTCGTTCACGACGAAGAAGTTGTCGGTGTTCGCCGCGAACATCGACAGCGACCAGTAGGTGTCGCGCGGCACCTCGGCGCGGATCCGCAGCGGGTGCTCGCGCACGTCGAACGCGCACGTCCCGTAGAGCAGGTCCGGGCTCGGCCGGACGATCGTGCGCGAGGTCTCGTCCGCGCGGGGCGCGAAGACGGCCGTGTTGACGCCCGCGCGCCGCTCGATGCCCGCGATCGCGAGCCCCATCACCGCCCACGGCACGAGCCGCACGACGAGCACGTGCACCAGCGCCGCGCCGGCGGCGAGCGCGACGAGCCGGGCGATCCAGCGGCTCACGAGCAGCGCTCCCGCACGATCGCCGGCAGCTCCGCCGTCGCGAGGCTCGCCACGACGGCAGGGTCCGGGTCGTACAGCCGCAGCGTCAGCGAGAAGGGCTCGGCCGGACCGCCGCCGGCGGAGCCCGTCGAGATCCAGTTGCGTCCCGGCCGCGGCTCGCCGCCGACGACGATCGAGAAGCCGCCGTCGGCGCCGCGCTCGACCTGCGTCTCGTCGACCGAGTAGCGCTTGCCCTCGTTCGGGATCAGGTAGTGATCGGCTCCGTACGCCGTGATCGACCACCAGCGCGCCGCGGGATCACGGCCCTCGACCCGATAGACGCACGTCGTGCGCAGCGGCTCCCCCGCGCCGTCCTCGAACGCCGTGAAGTACACCGTCTCCGACTTGCTCAGCGCGAGCAGCCCGCCGACCGCGACGCCGGCGCGCAGGTACGGCCCCGCGGCGCTCGAGCCGATGTTCTCGTTGCTGGTCCACGGGCCGTTCGCGACGCTGCCGTCCTCGAAGCGCGCCCGCACCGCCCACACGGCGCTCGCGACGCCGACGACGACGCACACCAGCACAGCGACTGCCACGCGCACGACGCGCGCGAGCGCCCCGACGGATTTGCCTGCACCGCGTCCGGCTGACATGGTCGCCCGGTTCTAGCGATTCCGCACGAGGAGGAAAACGTTTCCATGACCGGGCTCCGTCACCGTAGCGTCACCACCAACGGCATCCAGATGCACCTCGCCGAGTCGGGTCCCGACGAGGGGCCGCTCGTGCTGCTGTGCCACGGCTTCCCGGAGAGCTGGTACTCCTGGCGCCACCAGCTCCCGGCCCTGGCCGCGGCCGGCTTTCATGCGGTCGCGCCCGACATGCGCGGCTACGGCCAGACCGACAAGCCCGTCGACGTCCACGCCTACACGCAGCTGCACCACGTCGGCGACATGGTCGGCGTGCTCGACGCGCTCGGCGCGCGCACCGCGAGCATCGTCGGGCACGACTGGGGCGCCCCGGTCGCGTGGAACGCGGCGCTGCTGCGTCCCGACCGCTTCACCGCCGTCGCGGCGCTGAGCGTGCCGTGGCAGCCGCGCGGGCCGATGCCGCCGACGCGGATGATGAAGGCGATGTTCGGCGACCAGTGGTTCTACTTCCTCTACTTCCAGGAGCCGGGGCGCGCCGAGGCCGAGCTCGATGCCGATCCCGGCACCTTCCTGCGCGCGTTCCTCTACTCGATCTCCGGCGACGCCCCGCAGGAGCAGCTCTTCAAGCTGGTGGGCGGCCCGAAGACCGGCAGGATGCTCGAGCACCTGCTGCAGCCCGAGCGCCTGCCGGCGTGGCTCGCCGCCGACGACCTCGCGTTCTACGTCGGCGAGTTCGGCCGCACGGGCTTCCGCGGCGGCCTCAACTGGTACCGCTGCGCGGACCTGTCGTGGGAGCTCACGGCCGCCTGGCAGGACGCCCGCGTCGACCAGCCGGCGCTGTTCGTCAGCGGCGATCGCGACCTCGTCGCGATGATGCCCGGCGTCGTGGACGCGATGAAGGAGACGGTTCCCGGCCTGCGCAAGTCCGAGCTGCTGCCGGGCTGCGGCCACTGGACGCAGCAGGAGCGTCCGGCCGAGGTCAACGCGCTGCTGCTCGAGTTCCTGCGGCAGGCGGCGTGACGGCGTCGCCCTTGCGGCCGGCGACGACGGGGTCCGGCACGCGGTTGCGGATCGGCGGGATGCTCGTCAAGTAGCGATAGAGCGAGCGCAGGTCGTCGTCGGTGAGGCGCGCGACGTTCTGCCAAGGCATGGGCGGCAGGATCGGACGGTCGCCGCCGCGGTGGCGTCCGTTGCGCATCGCCTCGGTGAAGTCCTCCTCGCTCCAGGAGCCGATGCCGGTCTCGTCGTCCGGCGTCAGGTTGCGCGCGTAGCTCACGCCCCACGGCCCGGCGAAGGCGGTCCTGGTCTCCGACCCGAGCGTGCGCCACGGGCCCGGCGGCAGAGCCGGCGGCGGCGGCATGTCGAGGTCCTCCGGGTGGCCGGACAGCATGCGCTCCTGGTCGGGCTCGAGCCCCGCGGGGCCGGCGACGTGCGGGGTGTGGCAATCGTTGCAGCCACCGATCTTCACGAGGTAGGCGCCGCGCTCGATCATCTCCTCGACCGCGGCGGGCGGCGCCGTCGGGGTCGCCTCGGGCGCGGCCGTCGCGCCGGACGTCTCACGGGCCGCGGGCCCGGGCGCGCTGTGCCCGAGTGCCGGCGGGACCTCCTGTGCGTGCGTCACGCCGGCAGAGAGGAGCAGCGCAGCGACCGCGAGGAGCCCCGCCCGGGCGACGGATACGTGACGTGCACTCATCCAGACGCTCCTTTGCGCGCCGCCGGGGCGCGCTGGCGCTTGCGAGAGCAAGCGCCGCGC
>JBFMAS010000585.1:0-4149 GCA_040755575.1 Thermodesulfobacteriota bacterium | reverse complement strand
CGTCTATGCGCCGCCGGCGGCGGACGAGGCGATCGCGGCGGCGGTGGCGTTCCTGCGCGCGCAGCTCGGCGCCGGCTCCGGTGCGACGGTCGCCGACGCCGGCGGCGGCGGCTGAGCGCGCGCGTCACGCGCGCTGGCACGCGAGGTGAGAGCGGCGCTACGCTGGCGCGCCGGAGGTGGGCAGAGCGGGCGGCATACACGGGCGGCGGCGACGCTGCGTGCTCGGCGCCTGTGCGCTCGCGACGCTGGTCGCCGGCTGCGCCCTGCTCGCCGCACCGGTGCCTCCGCCGCTGCTCTCGGAGAGCGCCGCGCGCCTCGCGCCCGGGCCGTACCAGGTCGACTCGGAGGACGTGACGTTCGAGGACCAGGCGCGCGGCCGGACGCTCGCCTCTACGGCCTGGTGGCCGGTCGGCCTCGCCGGGCCCGCGCCGCTCGTCGTGCAGGCGCACGGCTTCCTGTCGAACCGATCGGGCGGCCGCTACGTGGCGCGCGATCTCGCGAGCCACGGCTACGTCGTCGTCGCCGCGACGCACCCGACGACGACGCTGCTCGCGCCGGGAGGCGCCAGGGTCGAGGACGTGGTCCGGCAGCCGGGCGACGTGAGCTTCCTCATCGATCGGCTGCTCGCGGGAGAGGTCGGCGAAGACGCGGCCTCGGTGCCGCAGATCGACCCCGCGCGGATCGCGGTCGTGGGGCACTCGCTCGGGGGCTTGACGGCGACGCTGGCCGCGTTCCACCCGCGGCTGCGCGACCAGCGGATCGCGGCTGCGATCTCGATCGCGGGCCCGATGGAGATGTTCGACGCCGCGTTCTTCTCGACGGCCGACGTGCCGTTCCTGATGATCGCGGGCAGCGGCGACGTGATCGTCGAGTACCGGACGAACGCCTTCGTCACGCTCGATCGCGTTCGCGGCGGGACGCTGGTGCTGATCGCCGGCGCGTCGCACACCGGCTTCGACGACGCGATGAGCGGCGTGCCGCGCCTGATGGACAACCCCGACAGGCTCGGCTGCTGGCTGCTCGGGCACACGCTGCACCTCGAGAGCGCGCTCGAGAGGGTCCGCGACGCCTCGCGCGAGGACGACGGCGTCGACCTCGCCCGCGGCGTCGGCAAGCCGTGCACCGAGGAGCCGCCGCGGGTCGCCATGGACCCCGCGCGCCAGCAGATGATTGCGCGGCTCGCGGTGCGGGCCTTCCTCGACGCGCGCTTCGCGCCCGATCCCGCGCAGCGCGCGGACGCGCAGCGCTACTTGACGGAGGTCCTGCCCCGCGACTTCGCCGAGGTCAGCGTCTCGACGGCCGCGCGGTAGCCGCTCGGGCTACCTGCAGACGATCACCACGTCGTCGCCCACCTGCTCGAACGGCGGCTGCAGCGGGTCGGGCGCGGGGTCGCCGGGCAGCGTCAGGCCGCAGTTGGTGCACTCGACGTTGGTCCAGGCGGCGCTGCCCTCGAGCATCGCCGTGATCCAGTCGACGATGGTCGGGACGCCGCCGGTCGTGTCCTCGTAGACCTTGTCGTTGCCCCACATGCCGTGCCGGCTGCCGGTACCGATGTAGTAGCGGTAGTTCGACGGGTTCTCGTTCGCGGTCTGGATCGCCTGCGTGCGCATCTGCGGGTTGAAGGCGCAGCTACCCTCCCACCACGACAGCGCGGCGATCGGATCGTTGCCGTTGATCATGATGTTGTAGAAGCCCGTCTGGCCGCCGGTCCCGCCGTCGTACGCGGTCGTGTAGTGCGCCCAGCGCGTGTCGGGGAAGTGGTGCGCGACGACGCGCGTGTAGCCGGGAATGCCCTCGTCGTTGTCGAGCACCTCCCTGATCCCCGGGATCTCGGGCGGCAGGTTGGCCACGAAGTTCCAGTTCGGGAAATAGAGGTCGAGGAACTCCTGCGTGATGACGCCGTTGCCGGCGTCGGCGAGCACGTTGAAGTGCGCGTCCGGGTAGGCCAGGTGCAGCAGCGGCGCCTGGAAGAACGCGCCGTACGCGCCCGCGCTGGTCCCGGTCACGAACACCTCCTCGGGGTCGGGGAAGTTCTCGCGCGCGTACTTCTCGGCGACGCGCGCGTTGTGGTAGCCGCGGTGCTCGACGTGCAGCGGGTAGTCCTGCGCCGCGTCGCCGAAGTGGATGTCGCACGAGCAGTACGGCACGAAGACGATGTGCCAGTCGCGGAACGGGTTGCGCGGGTCCGCGAGGTCGGCGAAGCCCGACGTCCGGTTGTTCGGGTTGTCGCCGCCGTCGGGATCGACGCTGGTGTCGCAGGCGGGAACGCTGCACGTGAGCTGGTCCCAGCACGCGCCGCCGCCCTGGTAGTACATCAGGAGCTTGTTCACCGATCCGCGCTTGACGAAGAAGTGGTACGGCGAGCCGTCCATGCAGGTCGGGAACAGCTCCCGGCCCTCGTACTCGATCGGCCCGACCGGCGAGATCGTGCGGAACGCGGTGTCGGGCGGCAGGTTCGCGGTGTCGCTGTCGCTGCAGCCGGCGAGAGCGAGGATCGCCGCCGCGAGGAGCGCCGCCGTCCGGACGGCGGTTCGTTCGTGCTTTCGCGCGTGCTCCATGGGTCCCTCCTGTAGCCGCGACACGCTCGCGACTGTCCCCGACCCATGATGGCACGAGTCGGGGGCGTCGTTCGACCTTCGCGAGCTGCGTCCGGGCGGCGTCGGTCGGGCGGGTGCCGGACGCGCCGCTCGCGGTCGCCGTCAGAGGGCCTGCTCGATCCAGGCGGTGCCGGCGACCGGCTGGTGCCGGAAGGTGCCGCTCGCCGCGGACACGCCTTCGTACGTCGGCGCCGCCGGCAACGGGAACTCCTGCTCGTCCATCAGCGTCGTGACCAGCAAGGAGGCGCGGAACGACGGGATGTCGACGCGGAACTGCGTGAAGAACGTCGCGCCGGTCGCGGGGCTCGTCCAGGTGCGGCCGACGGGGGTCATGAAGGAGGGGACGAAGTACATCGCTCCGTCCGCGTCCTGGAGCGTCGCGTGGCTCGGGATCGTCCGGTTCGGCGCGGGCAGCCCGTCGGGGATCGTGGCGTAGTTCGAGACGCAGAAGCCGTTGTCGAGCTGCATGTCCTGCAGGAGCCATTTGACCGGGTTGGCGGCCGTTCCGAAGGCGCCGTACTCGTGGTCCATCCAGGTCACGCCTTCGACCTCGACCGTCGCGCCGTCGAGCACGATCGACCCCGCCGCCTGCATCCGGGTGAGCGAGAAGTAGTAGTTGCTGGTCTCGAGGCTGCCCGACGCGCCGCCCGGATTGACGCCGGTCCCCCAGACGAAGAACGGCCGGCCGTGCTGCGAGAACGTCAGATCGAACCCGATCTCCGCGCCGGTACGCTCGTCGTTCAGCAGCGCCTGCACCGTCATGTCGCGCGTCGGATCGGCTGCGGGCGCGTGCATCGCGACGTACGTGTGCAGCGCCCGCGCGCGCGCGCCGCTGCCGCCGCCGCCGACCAGCTCGATCGCCGGCGGCGACGTGTAGCCGGTGCCCGGATTCAGCAGGAGGACGTTGCCGATCGTGCCGCTGGCCGCGTCGCGTACCGCGACGGCGCTCGCGCCGGCGCCTCCGCCTCCGGTGATCTCGACGGCCGGGTCGGACGTGTAGCCGCTGCCCGGGTCGACCACCTCGATCGCCGACAGCCGGTTGTCGGCGTCGCCGAGCCGCGCGTACCAGTCCTTCGCGACGTCGCTCTGCGCCCACGCTCGCGGGTCGAACGCGATCGGCGGGACGAACGGCGTCGTCCGCTGGTAGTGCCGCCGGCTCGCGACGTCGGACAGCATGATCTGGGTGAAGGCGAACCCTTGCCCGGCGAACGAGGCCGCGTTGATCTCGAAGCCGAAGACGCGGCTACCCGCGCGCAACGTGCCGATGTGCCACCACCACTCGGTCGGAGCGCCGACGTGCAGGTACATGTCGCGCGGGAGACGCAGCACGACGTCCTCGGGCGGGACGGGCTGCGGGTCGCCGTTCGCGTCGCCGCAGCCGGCGAGCTCGAGGAACGGAGCGGCCGCCGCGACCGACGCGGCGGTGAGCAGAAAGCGGCGGCGTCTCATGAGCGGGCTCCTCGGCGGTTGGTGCGACATGACGTCTGCCGAGGCGATTCATCGGGCATGCCCGCGAGGAACTTGAGCAGGGCGGTTACGGCGGCCCCGGAGG
>JBFMAS010000584.1:0-10663 GCA_040755575.1 Thermodesulfobacteriota bacterium | reverse complement strand
CACCACGGGCTCCGCCTGCGCGAGCATGCGGAGCGCGCCCGGGGCGACGCTGATCGCGTTCTCGGGCCAGACCACGAGGGCGGGCTCTGGGTCGCCCGTCGCGCGCGTGAGCTCGCTCGCCAGGGCGATCGCATCATGGACCCGTGCAAGCGACAGCCGCCACTCGTCGGGCAGGTTCGGCTGGACGACCGCGACGCGCACGGTGGGTGCGTCGACGCTGGACCAGTGCGCGAGTCGCGCGCGCCCGTAGAGGAGCGCGGCGCCGAGGACGATCACGAGGAGAGCAGCAAGACGGACGAGGTCGTGCACGCGCCGATCGGCACCGTCGCGCGCGGCGACGAGGCCGAGCGCGACCGCCGACGACACCAGGGCGAGGACGAAGGAGACGGCGGCGGTGCCGCCGAGCTCGGCGAGCTGCAGCCACCGGGGATCCGCGTGCTGGCTGTGCGCGAGGAGCACCCACGGGCAGCCGTCGCCGATCCGCGAACGTGCGAGCTCGCACCCGACCCACGCGGCGGCGACGCCGAGCGCCGCCGCGACCGGGCTCGCCCGGCGTCCCGCGATCGCGCGTGCCAGGGCGGCGAACACCGCGAAGTACGGCGCCGCATAGAGCTGCGGCGCGAGCGCTCCCGCGATCCACGCGCTCGCGGGCGAGGCGCCGAAGTAGCGCGCGGCGGCCTCCGCGACCGACGACGCGACGAGCAGCGTCGCGGCGGCCGTGCCGGCAATCCATCCGAGCCCGAGCGCGCCCCACGTGCTTCGCGCGCCAAACGCGGCGAGCAGCAGAGGGACGAGCGCCACGAAGCCGAGCGCGGCCAGGTCGTGGGGCGGCTCCGCGAGCGCGTAGAGGGCGCCGCTCGCCAGTGCGAGCAGGATCCGTCCGGACGCGGTCATCTCGCGCAGAGCGCGCGGCCTGCTGCGGAGTGGCGCGCGTACGGCCTTCGGGGATAGCTAGGCGCGTGCTGTCCCACTTCACGACGCGGGCGGAGCGCGTCACCTTCCTCGGCCTCGCGGCGCTCCTGCTCGGGCTGTGCGGCCTGACGGTCGCGTCGGCCGCCACGCAGATCGGCCGCACGTGGCCCGGCTTCGTCGTGTGGCGCAACCTCGTCGCACCGGCGATCGGCGGACCGGGCTGGCCCGGCGGCGAGGCGCGCATCCCGCAACGCAGGGTGGTCGCGTCGGTGGACGGTGTCGACATCGAAAGCGCGTACGACCTTCGCGAGCACGTGCGCAGCGAGCCGGTCGGCGCGCTGCACGAGTTCACCTTCCACCGCTCCGGACCGGACGACCGCATCGCGGTGCGCAGCGCGCTGCTCGCCTGGCGAGACGTCCTGCCGGTGTACCTGCCCTACTGGGTGGACGGCTTCGCCTTCTTCGCGACCGGCCTCGTCGTGTTCTACTTCCGTCCGGGCCTCGCGGCCGCGCGGGCCGCCCTTGCGCTCGGGGTGATCCTGGGGACCGTCCTGCTGCTCGCGAGCGACGTCTTCTCGGCGTTCTGGCTCGATCGTCTCTACTTCGCGTGCGAGTCCTTGACGCCGGGCGCCCTGCTGCACCTGGCGCTGTGCTTCCCCGAGGCACGCGGCATCGTGCGGCGCAGGCCGTGGCTCGAGTGGGCGGTCTACCTGCCGTTCGTGCCGCTCGCGGCGCTGCAGATCGCGTTCCTCACGGGGCAGCCCGGGTCCCACCTGGTCGTGAACGATCTCGTCTACACGGCCATCGCGGGCGCCGGCCTGGTGACGGTGGCCTCGCTGGTGGACACCTTCTGGACGTCGCGCAGCGCGCTCGCTCGGCAGCAGGCGAAGATCGTGATGGCAGGCGTGGTGCTCGCGGCGTTCGTGCCGAGCATCGGGATCCTGTCGATCGTGCTGCTCGGTGCCGCCGTGCCGATGAACCTGCTCGCGCCGTTCTTCCTCGTCTTCCCGCTCTCCGTCGGATACGCGATCGCGCGCCACGACCTGTTCTCGGTCGATCGCTATCTGCGCACGGGCGTCGTCTACGCCGCACTCTCGTTGATCGTGTCCCTGTCGTGGGCGGGTCTCGTGCTCGCCGGCGAGGCGTGGCTCGGCGCCGGCGGGCTGCCGCGCGCGGTCGTGCCGCTCTACGTGCTGGTCGTGCTCGCAGTGTTCGACCCACTTCGCGCGGCGATCCAGGACGCCGTCGACCGGCTCTTCTATCGTCAAGCATACAGCTATCGCGCGACGGTCGAGGCGACGAGCCGCATGCTCGCGTCGGTGCTCGACACCGAGCGCGTCGCCGACACCGTGCTGCGCACGCTGACCGACGTCATGGCGATCGACTGGGCCGTGCTGGTCGTGCTCGACGGGCGAACCGGCGAGCGCCGTTCGTTCGGTCTGCCCGCGACGGCCGCCGAACGCGACCTCGGCGACGTCCCAGCGGCCCTCGCCGAGGCGACGCGCGGGCCCGTCAGCCGCTACGCCGCGGACGGCCGGGGCGGCGCCGCCGCACGCGCCTCCGCCGTGCTCCTCCGCAGCGGTGCGTCGCTTCTCGTTCCGATGCGCTTCGAGGGGACGCCCGTGGGGCTCCTGCTGCTCGGCGACAAGCGGTCGGGCGCGTTCTACACCGACGACGACCTGCATCTCCTCGAGACGCTCGCCCACCAGAGCGCCCTCGCCCTCACCAACGCGCGCGCCTACGAGATCATCCGCCGCACGCAGGCCGAGCTCGTCGAGGCCGAGCGGCTCGCGGCCGTCGGCGAGCTCGCGTCCACCGTCGCGCACGGCATCCGCAACCCGCTCGCCGGCATCCGCGCGGCCGCACAGGTGGCGCGCGAGGACGTCGCTCCGGACTCTCCGATGGCGGAGAGCCTCGACGACATCATCGCGGAGGCCGACCGCCTCGAGGCGCGGGTGCGCAGCATCCTCGAGCTCGCGCGTCCCGCGGCGAGCGAGCACGTGCGCTGCGACGTCGCCGAGCTGCTGCGCAGCCATGCCAGCTCGCTCGGCAGCCGCGTGCCGCCCCGGATCGCGCTCGTGCTGGACGTCGCGCCCGGCCTGCCGCCGGCGGCGGCGGACCGCACCCAGCTCGTCGAGACACTCGACATCCTGGTCGTCAACGCCGTCGAGGCGATGCGCGGCGCCGGCCGCATCACCCTGCGCGCCTGGCTCGACGACGGCCCCGGTCACGCGCCGCGCGTCGCGCTGTCGGTCGCGGACGACGGGCCCGGCATCGAGGGCGAGCGCGTCGACCGCGTCTTCGACCTGTTCTACACGACGAAGCCAGCCGGCACGGGCGTCGGCCTCGCGATGGCGAAGCGGCTCGTCGAGCGCCACGGCGGCACGATCGAGGTCGCGAGCACGCCCGGTGTGGGAACGACGTTCACCGTGCGCCTTCCGCTCGCGCCCGTCGCGCCGGCACCAGCCGAGGCCGTTCCCGCGTCGCGAGCGTCGTGAGACGCGCGCGCGGCTCAGCGCGCGCACGCGAGCGTGCCGGCGGCCGTCGCGGGCGCGCACGCGAGCGTCGCGCCGAAGCGCGCCGAGCCGACGACGACCCGCTGGTCGAGCGCGACCGGGCCGGCGTCGATCGTGCCGAGGTCGAGGCCGACCGCGCGCGTCTCCAGGCGCCAGCGCGAGGTCGTGCCCGCCACGCGGCGCAGCACGAGCGAGCGGATGCGACCCGGAGCCCCGCTCGGCTCGCCGAAGCGCAGCGCGGTCCCGGCGGCGTTCCAGACCAGGCTGCCGGCCGGGATGGTGCGCTGGTACGCGCCGCCCCGCATGTCGCGCAGCACGAGCGTCAAGGGCTGATTCCCGGGATCGAACGTCGCCGGGTCGACGTCGAGTGTCGTGCGCAGCACGAGTCGATGCGCGCCGGCTGGGGCTCCGCGCTTGAGCTTGACGCGTGACGTCGCGATCGGTCCGGGAGCGACGCTTCCCCGGCCGTCGAGGGCGACGGTCAGACCGGCAGCCGGCGCGCCGCCGACGAGGGCGACCAGCGTCGCCGTGCGACCGCCGTCGTGCGCCGCCTGCTCGGCGAGCTTCACGCGCACCGCGCTCGGCGCGGCGAAGGCCAGCGCCTCGTGACGCGGGTCGCCGTCTTCGTCCGGCGTCACGATCCTGAGGCCGGTCGACGCTTCGAGCTGCACCTCGATCCCGCCGGGCGGTGGGTCGGCCGAGTTGCCGAGCAGATCGGCCGGGTAGGCGAGGATCGTGCGCCGCCGCGTCCCATCGCGCAACGACAGCGAGTCGACGCTCTCCACCACGGCGCGTGCGCCGTCGACGCCCGCGATCGGCCGCAGCACCTTCATGGGATCGGCGACGAACGAGGCGGCGTCGACGGGACGAGCGAAGGCGACGGCGAGCGCCGGCCCCGACACCGAGCGCAGCAGGTCGTTGGTGACGCTCGAGCCGTCGAGCGGAATCGCGTACGGCGTGCCCAGCACCGGATGTCCCGGCGCGGGGCGGAACATCCGCTCCGGCTCGACCTCCAGGTCGTAGAGCGCCAGCGGGTCGGGGGGCCGCGGGTTGTTGCCGATGATCCGCCGCGTGTCGAGCGGCCACATCGCGGGAAGCAGCGTCGCGATCCAGCCCGCGTCGTCGTAGAGCGGAGGAGCCGCTCCCGTGATCACGCCCGCCGCGAGCACCAGACCGAGCCCCCCGGTGCTGGCCGGGGCAGCGAGCGACGTCGCGAGCGAGCCGCTGGCGACGCCGCCCTCGAGCACGCCGAGACGTCGCCCCACGAGCTGCAGCGCTTCCTGCGCCTCGACGCCGTCGTCCATGCTGCCGTCGGCCGCCGTCGGACCGAGGATGCCGTCGCCGTCGAGGTCCGGATATGCGAGCACGACGGTGCCACGCCCGTCGAGGTCGTGTGCCAGCAGCGGGTGACCGGCGGGCGGCGAGGCCGCACCGTCGGAGAGCACGACCTGGACGGTCGCCTCGCTCCCGGCTCCGGACACGACCGCGCCTCCCGCGACCACCTCGGGCGCCGCGGCGACGCCGGGCCACGGAGCCGGCAGCGCGGGCGCGCCCGCGGCCCAGGTCCCGCCCGACCGCACCACGACGTCGACGTCCCCCACGATGCCCGTGTCGACGACGTCGTCGTCCGTGCCCCACTTCTCGTCCTCGCCCCAATCGACGAGCGGGCCGCCGGGCAGCAC
This sequence comes from Thermodesulfobacteriota bacterium, assembly GCA_040755575.1. Taxonomy (GTDB): domain Bacteria; phylum Desulfobacterota; class Binatia; order UBA12015; family UBA12015; genus DATCMB01. Next base: position 5,553 of record JBFMAS010000584.1, on the reverse strand, counting down.
GATCCAGGGCTCGCCGGTGGACGGGCTCACCGGGTCGCCCTGGAAGACGAGCGGCGCGGCGGCCGTCGGGTGCGCCGCCGCGGCGAAGAGACACGTCGACAGCCCGAGCGCCGCGACGATGCGACGACGCGAGCACGTCACGGCAGCACCAGCACGATCGCGTTGCTGACGAACGCCTCGTCCTCGTGCAGCGCGAACAGCACGACGGAGGCTTCTCGCGGCTCGAAGCCGGGAGGCAGCACGACCGACACCTCGCTGGCGGCGATGCGCGCGAGACGCGCGGGCGGAGCCGCAAGGGTGCCGAGCGAGAGCAGCGTCGCGAGCTCGGCCGGGTCGATGCCGTCGGCGACGAGCTGCGCGTCGCCTTCGCGAACGCTGCCGTCGACGTCGTAGCGCGCAAAGCGGGTCCCTTGCGTGACCAGCAATCCCGCCGCGGGGAAAGGTGCCTGCACGAGGTCGTCGAAGTTGGACGCGCCCGCCACGGTGACGAGACGCACGCGCTCCTCGCTGGCGAACGCGTCCGCTGCCACCAGGGCGAGCGTCGGCGACGTCCCGGCCGCGTACGACGCGCGGGAAACGATTCCCAGGATCGAGAACGCGAGCGCGCCGACGACCGCGAAGCGCCGCTTCCAGGCGCCGCCAAGCGTCACGCGCCGATCTCCACGCAAGCGTCGTTCCATCGTTACCCTCACGGCTCGCGCGTCGCGGCGACGTCGATCGCGAACTTCTCCAGGCGGTAGCGCAGGGTGTCACGGGTCAGGCCGAGCAGGCGAGCCGCCCCGGTCTGGCTGCCGCCGCTCTTGCGCAGCGCCTGGACCAGCAGCGCGCGCTCGAGCGCCTCGAAGTCGAGACCCGCCTCGGGGATCTCGACCTCGAGCGCACCGTCGCCGGTCGTGCGCAGCGCGAGCGATCCGCCGCCGACGTCGGGGAGGGCGAGCGCGCGCGCATCGAGCACGTCGCCTTCGGCGAACAGCACCGCACGATCGAGCGTGTTGCGCAGCTCGCGTACGTTGCCGGGCCACGGGTAGCGGCGGATCGCTGCTTCGGCGTCGGGTGCGAGCGTCTTCGGCGGCACGCGGTAGCGGTGCGCGAGCTCCTGCACGAAGCGCCGCGCGAGCAGGAGGACGTCGTCCCCGCGCTCGCGAAGAGGCGGCACCTCGAGGCGAGCGACGCTCAAGCGAAAGAACAGGTCCTGGCGAAAGGAGCCCGCGCGGACCATCTCCTCGAGGTCGCTGTTCGTCGCCGCGACGATGTGCACGTCGACCTTGCGGTCGCTGCGCGCGCCGAGCGGCCGGATCGTCTTCTCCTCGATCGCCTTCAGGATCTTGATCTGGATCGCGAGCGGCAGGCAGCCGAGCTCGTCGAGGAACAGCGTGCCGCGGTCGGCCGCCTGGATGAGGCCGACCTTCGACGTGCGCGCGTCGGTGAAGGCGCCGCGCTCGTGGCCGAAGAGCTCCGACTCGACCAGGTTCTCGGGGATCGCGGCGCAGTTGATCTCGATGAACGGCTTCTCCGCGCGCGGTCCGTTGTAGTGCAGAACCCGCGCGACGAGCCCCTTGCCGGTCCCGGTCTCGCCGGTGACGAGCACGGTCGGCGGCGTCGCGTCCGCGGGCAGCGAGCACAGCCGTCGTAGCTTCGCCCGCAGCTCATCGATCGCCGCGCAGCCGCCCGCGATCGCGTCGAAGCCCGCGCCGCTCGCCTCGCGGCTCCGGTAGTACGACACCTCGGTCCTGAGCTGCGCCTCCTCGAGGGCACGCGCCACCGCGTGCCGCAGGTCTTCCATGTGCAGCGGCTTCTGCAGGTAGTCGCGTGCCCCGAGCTTGATCGCGCGGACGGCGTCCTCGATCGTCGCGTGCGCCGTCATCATGAGGACGGTCGCCGCGGGGTGCTGCGCGCGCATCCGGCCGAGGAGGTCGAGGCCGCTGCCGTCCGGGAGCCGCAGGTCGAGCAGCGTCAGATCGGGATGCAGCTCGGCGAAGAGACGCTCCGCCTCGGCGCAGCTCGGGGCGAGGGCGACGGTGTGCCCCACCTTCTCGAGCGTGCGCCGGATGTTCTTTCCGAGGACCTCTTCGTCCTCGACGATCAACAAGTTCGCCACGTGCGGACCTCTAGTCTCGCCGCTTGAGGCGTGCCATCGCGCAAGCGCGCTGCGCGCGGTGAGCGGGAGCGAGCTCCCGCCGCACCGCGCGCCCCGCGTGTCGCCGGGCTCGACGGGGAAGCCTACCCGCATGCATCGGGCGTGCAGGACGCGGCACCGCTCGGGCTCCCGCCCAGCGCCGCGCACGCCTCGGCCGACGCCATCTCGCACTCGAGCGGCTCGCCGCCGTGCGGCTTGCAGCAGGCGATCTCGTCCTCGGCGGGCGGCGTCGCCGCGCACGGGTTGGGAGCGCACGAGGTCGCGTCGACGACCGTGCCGCCCTGGAGCGCGCACTCGGCCTCGGTGCGGTCCTCGCACTCGGGCCCGCTGTCGTCGGGTAGGCAGCAAACGACGTCGACGCCCGGGTTCGGTGCACCCTCGCACGGGTTCGGCAGGCACGACGCGGCGTCGACCACCGTGCCGCCCTCGGCGGCGCACTCGGCCTCGGTGCGGTCCTCGCACTCCGGTCCGCTGTCGTCGGGGACGCAGCAGATCACGTCGCCGGGATCGGCAGCGGGGCCGTCGTCGATCGTACCCGCCAGGACGTCGTTGCCCTGAGCGTCGCGGACGACCACCGTGGCGCCGCGTGGATCGAAGCCGAGCAGCTCCTCGCTGCCGCGCGGGCGCGAGCGGAAGCGGATGCGGCCGCCGCCGCCGCCCTTGGTCTCGATCCGGCCGACCTGCACGCCACCGACGACGACCTGGTAGAGCGCGCGGCGCGCGAGCTTCTTGACGGTGATGCGAAGACGGCCGTCGTCCGCCGACTTGAGCTCGAAGCGCACGTCGCCGCGCGCGTCGGGGTCGGCTGCGGTCGCGGTCAGCGCTTGCTTGATCTTGACGAGCGACTTCGCTGCGGCGGGCGAAGCCGCGCCTGCGACGACCGTCCCTGCGGCTGCGATGGCGACGAGCGCCGACTTCATTCCACGGTCATTCGAAACGGACCACATGGGTCACCTCCTTTGGGCGAGGCGCAATGGCAAGCCGCGTGCCCCGCCCGGCGCCCGTGCGGGACGCGAGCGGGAGGCTCGATCCGTCGGGCGTTCGGGGAAGCGAAAAGTGCGCGTCCGCGCAGGCTTTCGTCGTCGGGGAGAGCCGCGACAGCCTCCCTCGTCCGCAAGATGAGCGGGTGGTTGGTGCGGCGACGTGGGGCGGAGCTCGCGGGGGAAAAGCCCCAGGGCTCGGGGCAGCTCGCGCGGCGACCTCGCTCGCGTCGGGCTCGCTGTCAGGGCTGCGGGCCGTGCGTTAAGACGGCTGCGCCCCTGGGGGAGAGCAGCCGCTCGCGCGCTGCGCGAGCCCGACGTCAACACGCTTGGTCGATGGATCATGGCGTCGGGGGCCGGCCGAGCCGGCTCGACGAGACCCATGGCGCCGCGAGCCCTGGCCGATCGTCCTCGGCATCACGCTCGCAGCGCTGCTCAAACACGCCGCGGCGGCGCAGGTCGGCGCGATCGCCCAGGTGTCGCTCACGCCGTTTCGCTCGTGACGGTGGTGCTCGCCACGACCCTCGGAATGCTCATCGCCAACGTGCCGGTCGTCTGGCTCGGAGGGTCGCTTGCGAGCCGGCTGCCGCTTCGCCCGATCCGTCTCGCTGCGGCGGCGTCGTTCGCGTTGCTGGGCGTCTACGTGGCTGCTCCGCGGCGGAAGCGGGTGAGCTGCGCAGCGCAGGCGCTCAGCGTGCGCTCACCTGGTGCACGAGATCGACCGGCATGCCCCGCACGGTTGCCGGGGTGTCATCCGCAGGGATTCGGCTCGCACGATCCCGGTCCGAGGTTCGTGCCCCCGCGCGCGGCGCACTCCGGCGGCGTGCGGCCTCGCCCGGTCGTTGGCGATTTGCCGCACGGCGCAGCACCGGCGGCGGCGGAGCGGGGCGCACGCGTCGCGACGCGCCCCATGGGGCAATCGCCGCGCGGCCGTTCCGTGACCAGCGTCGCAAGCGAGGAAGAGCCCCAGCTCGATCCATGGTGGGCCGACTCGCACCGAGGCCGTGGCCGAGCTTCGAGGCGCGCTGTTCCGCGCTACGACGGTCGGCCGTGGACATCACCGCGTGGCGCTCGATGAGCAGCCCGTTCGCGGTCAGCATCCCGCGCTCCTCCCGGAGGCTAGGATCACAACCGCGGATGCTTCCGATCGCGCCGCACCCGCATTCACACGGCGGGGGTCGCGATTTTGGTTGCAACGGCTTCTGCCGAGCGATCCGGCGGAGCCGAGACGTCGGCGTCGGCCGGACGGTTGTCGCTGCTCACGGGCGTCTCGTTCCTTCAGACGGGTGCCGCAGGGGGTGACGGCAGCGATCGGTGTGCCCGTAAGCATCGCGACCGAGTTCATTCGATGTTCGTGCGGATGCCCGGTGTCGACGATCGCGCGGCACCCACGCCGCCCGCTGCGAGGTGCACCAGCGCACGCGAAGCTTGCGCGCGCAGTCCGAGCGCCTCGCTCGGATGCGAGAAGAACGCCCCCATGAGGTCTACGCGGGAGGCGCGCCCCCCGCTCGTCGCACGGCCCAGCCGCTAGGGCGACACGACGAGCGCCACCCCGCAGTCGATACAAAACTTCATCTGCCGCCGCCGTAGCGTCGCGTGTGCCGTGTCCGTGCAGCGCTTGATCGGCACGGCTTCGTTCACCACGCCGCTGCACTGCGGGCAGAAGCGCACCGGCGAGTTCGCCCGCGAGTGGTTCATGTTCGAGCACGAAGATGGAGGCTGGTACCGCTCTGCCATGCGCTAGGCTCGCACGTGCACGGGCGACTTCGCTCCGGTGATGATCAACGCATCGCCGCCGGAGCGGGCCAGCATGCCGACCAGCACGCGGTCGCCGACCGCGACGCGTACGTGAAGGAAGCGGAGCCGCCTCGAGATCCGGGCGCGCAACGATTCTCCGCCTGCGAGCCGGACCGAGAAAAGCCCAGCACCGAGGACGGCTGCGACGACTCCTTCGACGCGTTTCAGATTGGCATACAGCATCGCTCAGTACCTGCGACCGCGATTGCCGCCGAACCCACCACCGCCGCGGTTCTCGCGCGGCTTCGCTTCGCTGACGTTCAGCGCGCGACCGTCGTGCTGCGTGCCGTGCATGCCGGAAATCGCCGCCTGCGCCTCGCCGTTGCTGCCCATCTCGACGAATCCGAAGCCCTTGCTCTGGTTCGTCCCGCGATCCTTGATCACCTCGGCGCTGTCCACGGTGCCGTACGCCTCGAAGAGCTGTCGCAGCCCTGCGTCATCGACGCCGTAGCCGAGGTTTCCCACGTAGAGCTTTCGACCCATGTTCGTTCTCCTAGACCAGCAAGGGAGTCCCCCCGGCTTTGCCGGGGAGGCAGCCAAAGTTTGACGTTTCCGGGAGCACGATCGGGTTGCGGCGCGTCCAACCGGCAAGGCGTAGCTCCGACAGCACTGGCTCCCACGTGTCGGTAGGATGATCTT
>JBFMAS010000583.1:0-4171 GCA_040755575.1 Thermodesulfobacteriota bacterium | reverse complement strand
AGGGCGAGGGTGCGCTGCGTCTCGCCGGCGGCGTAGCCGATGTCGATCCGCACGACGTCGTCCGGCGCCGCGGCGCCGAGGCGCTCGAACCACTCGACCACCGCGACGCGGCCGCCGCCCACGCCGTCGAGGTCGTCGAGCATCTCGGCGAGCCAGTCGGGGTGCGGCAGCGTCTCCTCGTGGCGGTAGAGGTCGACGTGCGCGAGCGCGATGCGGCCGCGGTACTCCGTCGCGGTGAGGAAGGTCGGGCTGTGCACGACGCCCTCCTCGACGCCGAGGCCGCGCGCGATGCCGCGCACGAGCGCCGTCTTGCCGGCGCCGAGCGGCCCCACGAGCCCGATCACGACGCCGGGCTCGAGCACGCGCGCCAGGCGCTCGCCGAAGGCCTCGGTCTCGCGCTCGGACTGGGTCGACAGCTCCACGGTCCGCCCAACATAGCAACCGACCCCTGCCCCTGCATCGCCCGCGGCGCCGCGGAACACGAGTGGCGAAAGGGAGTTGGCTCAGTCGGGAGCGGCCGCCGGCAGGCCTCCCTGGGCGCGCGCCGAGGTCGAAGCCGGCTGCGCTCCCGTGATGACGAAGTTCTGCTGCCCCTCCTGCCACTCGACCGTGACGTCGCGGCCGACGAAGCCGGGCAGGACGTAGCGCCCGCTCGCGCCCGAGACGAAGTCGCTCCCCATGGTGGTCACCGTGAACGTCGCCTCGCCGAAGGCCATGCTGTCCGCGAACGCCGTCATGGTATGCGTCCCGTCTCCGAGCAGGTTCCAGTTGACGAGCCTGCCGTAGCCGTTGTTCGCATCGCCGCAGACGGACACCGTGTCGAGACGCGACGTCCCGTACGCCGCGGGCACCGGGGCGGCGCCGTCGATGCTCAACGTCACCTGGCCGGCGCTGCACACCCACCCGGAGATGACGCCGATGCCGCTCTGGAAGGAGAGAGGAGCCGGGTTCTCCAGCACGCCGAGCGCGGCCGCGGCCGGCGCCCCGCTCGCCGGCGGGGCGCCCGAGACCAGCTCCGCACCGGCGACGACGAAGTTCTGCGAGCCCTGCTGCCAGCGGAGCAGCACGCTCGTGCCGGCGGAGGGGAAGCCCTCGAGCTGGTAGGCGCCGCTCGCGCCGACGAGGAACTCGCTGCCGAGCGTCGTGACCCCGAAGGTCGCGGAGCCGAGCTCGACGCCGTCGGCGAACGCCCGCAGCGTGTGCGCTCCGTCGCCGAGCACGTTCCAGTTCAGCAGGGCGCCGAAGCCGTTGTTCGCGTCGCCGCAGACGCCGACGGTGTCGAGGCGCGAGGTGCCGTAGGCGGCGTCCCGGAGCGGCCCGTCGTCGATCCTGAACTGCACGCTCGCGGCATTGCACACCCAGCCCGACACGAGCCCGATGCCGCTCTGCGGCGAGCCCGGCTGCGGGTTCTCGAGCAGGCCCAGCACCGGCGCCTGCGGGGTCGGCGTCGCCGCGGGTGGCGTCGGCGTCGGCGCCACCTCCGGCTCGAAGCACGAGGCGCGCTGCAGCACGTGGCTGCGCATCTGGGCGGGCACGCGGAGGCTCTGGTTGCCGAAGCGGTTCTCGGCGCCCAAGTACTGGAAGACGTTCTCGAGCCCGCCGGGCTGCAGGTGGCAGTAGCTCATGATCGATCCGCCGCCCGACGGCACGCCCTCGGGACCGAGGTAGCAGCCCGGCTCCTGCGACCAGCACTGGTCGACGGGCGGGGCGTAGCAGTGCGTGTGGATCGAGCCGAAGTTGTGACCGATCTCGTGGCCGAAGACGTACAGGTCCCAGACGTGCTCGGTCGCGCTCGAGCGTCCGGCGAGCCCGCTGCTCACGCCGTATCCTCCGCCCCACAGATCGGGCCTGCTGCTGTCGCACGCACCGAAGACCGTGCACGCTTCGTCGAGGCACTCGAGGCAGAAGTCCTCGGCGCAGAGCACCGAGATCCAGGCGATGCCCCCGCCGATCACCTTGCCGCTCAGGAGGTGGGCGATGTCGCGGGCGACCGCGGTGCGGCTGCCGTGCCACCAGGTGCCGAACTCGAGCAGCGCGGCCATCGTGCTCGCCGTCGCGGACCATGGGTCGGCGGTGGTGCCGCCCGCCCGGATGTCCGCATGGCTGATGACGAGCTTCGCCCCGACGTCGCGCTCGTACACGGCGGACACGAAGGTGAACATCGTGCCGATCCAGTCGAGCGCGTCGCTCGGCGAGGCGAACATGCTCACGTACTCGTAGTCGGTGTCGACGGCGACCTCGACCTCGTAGACCGGGGAGTAGGCCTCGCCCGGACGGAGCTCCTGCAGGAGCGGGGCCGGCTCGCGCGCTCCGGGAGCGGGCGAGCGGCGCGACAGCTTGCCCGCGCCGCAGCGCCATGCGGCGATCTGCTCGCCGAGCTCCGCAGGCGGGACGATCTCGCGCAGGACGGCGGGACCGTCCGGGGACTCGCTCGCGATCGTCCAGAAGCGCGCGTCCGCCGCGACGTGGCCGTCCACGGAGCCGTCCGCCCGGATCGCCAGCACCGCGACGGAGCCGGGGACCTCGGCGATCGAGCCGCGGAAGTAGGACGTCTGCGGGACCGGCGTCACGACCGGGCCGTCCGCCCGGTGCACGACGATCCCGGCGTCCCGCCGGAACACGTCGTAGCGCTCGAGCACGAGCGTCGCCCCCGAGCGCTGCGGAGACGCGTGCTGCTCCCCGAGATCCACAGGGAGGCCCCGAACCATCAACCCTCCGCCGGCGGCGATCCGGACGGCGCGGGCCGTGGAACGCGCCTCGAGCGGCCACGTCTCGACGACGGGCGGCTGCGCGCGCGCCTCGGCACGGAGCACGACGCCAGCGGCGACGGAGAGGAGAAGGGCTGCGGGCCCATGCAGCAGGCGAGCGCGAGCGCTCTGGCAGGATGTGGTCATCGGTGGAGTCCCGGTCGCTGGAGGGTCGGCGCCGTGCCGGCGCACGTATTTTTGGCAACTACGCCGGTGCGAGTCAAACGTTTTGCCTGACCCGATGCCGCCGGAGTGCGATCTTCGGGCGAGCGAGCCGCGGACGCGCGGCCCCTGCGCGGAGCTCGGGCCGTGCCCGGCCGGGGGGCGCTACGCCCGCAGCTCGCGCCGCGCGAGCGGCAGCTCGTCCGCGAGCTCGGAGGCGAGCAGCCCCGCGTCGCCGAGGCGCAACGCGAGCCGATCGGCCGCGGAGCCGTGCAGGAAGACGCCCAGGCGGGCGGCGTCGTAGGGCGGCAGGTGCTGCGCGAGCAGGCTGCCGACGAGCCCCGCCAGGACGTCACCCGTGCCACCCGTGCCGAGCAGCGGGTTGCCGCTCGTGTTGAGCGTCCAGCGGCCGTCGGGCGCCGCGGTGATCGTGCCGCTGCCCTTCAGGACGACGACCGCCCCGGTGTCGCGCGCGAGCGCGCGCGTGACGTCGATCCGCCGCGCCTGCACGTCGGCGGTCGAAAGGCCCGTGAGCCGCGCCATCTCGCCCGGGTGCGGGGTCAGGACGAGGCCGTGCCGCGCGCCGTGCAGCAGGCGCGGCTCGCCGGCGAGCGCGTTGAGCCCGTCCGCGTCGATCACCAGCGGCACGTCCCCGTGCTCGACGAGCCAGCGCACCAGCTCGACCGCGCCGTCCGACGTGCCGAGCCCGGGGCCGACCGCGGCGGCCGCCTTGCCCTCGAGCCGCGTCCGCCACTTCTCCGCGGCGAAGCGCCCGTGGGGGTCGGTCATCAGCTCGGGCGTCGAGGCGGCGATGATCGGCAGCACCTCGTCCGGGCAGGCGACGGTGACCAGGCCCGCGCCGCCGCGCAGCGCGCCGCGACCGCACAGGATCGCGGCTCCCGTCTTGCCGCGCGAGCCCGCGACGACCAGCAGGTGGCCGTGCGTGCCCTTGTGCGAGCTCGGCGGGCGCGGCGCAACGAGCGGCGCGAGCGTCGCGGCGTCGCCGGCCTCGCCGAACGGACCGAGCGCCGCGAACGCCTCGGGCGCGAGCCCGATGTCGACCAGCTCGACCCGGCCCGCGCGGTCCCGTGCCGCCGGCGCGACCAGGCCCGGCTTCATCGCCCCGAGCGTGACCGTCAGGTCGGCGCGGACCGCGACGCCGAGCGGCTCGCCGCTGTCGGCGTCGAGCCCCGACGGCACGTCGATCGCGACCACCACCGGGCGCCGGGGACGCGGGCGTGCCGCAGCGCGCTTCGCGCGCC
>JBFMAS010000582.1:0-17634 GCA_040755575.1 Thermodesulfobacteriota bacterium | reverse complement strand
CAGCCGAGCACCGGGGCCTACGACGGCACGCGCGGCCGCTTCCGGATCGAGAACATCTCGCCGGTGGGCGAGGTGATGACGTTCGACGTCGTGTTCGAGCCGGCCGCGTCCGGAGGCTGACGCCGCGCGCGCCTCGCGGGTCAGAGCAGCCTGCGCAGGTCGAAGCGACCCTCGTCGGCGAGCAGCGGCGCCCACAGGTCGCCGCGCTCCGCGATCCGCGCCGGCGCGTTGTGGATGCGGAAGTCCTCGGTGCGCACGCCGCGCTCGACCTCGTCCCAGGTGACCGGCATCGACACGGTCGCCAGCGGTCGCGGGCGCACCGAGTACACCGAGGCCAGCGTCCGCCCCCAGGCGTTCTGGTTGTAGTCGACGAGGACGCGGTCCTGCGGCCGGTCCGCGACCTTGTACACCGCCGTCATGAGCTTCGGGTGGAGCGACGCGAGGCTCTGCGAGAAGCGCTTCGCGAAGCTCCACACCTCCTTCTGCACGGGCCCGCGCACGATCGGCACGTAGACGTGCATGCCGCGCGAGCCCGTGGTCTTCGCGAGGCTCGGCATGCCGAGCGCGTCGAGCCCGGCGCGCACCGCGAGCGCCGTCTCGAGGACCTGCCGCCACGTGCCCCCCGGCACCGGGTCGAGGTCGAAGTGCAGCACGTCGGGACGGTCGACGTCGTCGCAGGTCGCGTACCACTGGTTCAGGTCGATGCAGCCGAGGTTCACCACCCAGAGCAGCGCGAGCACGTCCTGGATCATCGGGAAGTCGATCACGTTGCCCGTGCCGTGCTCGATGCTGCACGTCTGCAGCCAGTCGGGGCGCGGGCTCGGCGTGCGCTTCATGAAGAACGAGTCGCCCTCGGCGCCGTTCGGGTAGCGCCGCATGACCATGGCGCGGTCGCGCAGGTGCGGCAGCAGCGCGGGCGCGACGTCGGCGTAGTACTGCAGCAGGTCGCCCTTGGTGAGCCCGAGCTCCTTCCAGAACGGCTTGCGCAGGTTGGTGAGGCGCACCGTGCGGCGGCCGAAGCGCAGCTCGACGTCGTCCTGGTCGCGCGGCAGGACGACCCTCTCGCCCGGAGCGGGCTGCGGCGCCGGCGGCACCGGGCGCGACGTGCGGGCCGGATGGTGGTCGCGCGTGGCGCGCGCGGCCGGAGCAGCGCGGACCGCTTGCTGCCGGGCGCGGCGGCTCGGCCGGTCGTCGGCGCTCAAGCCGCGCGGCCCTTGCGGGCGACGACGTCGATCCACGGGTGGAAGAGCAGCCCGGTCGCTCTCTCTGCGGCGCGGCAGGCGCGCATCACGGCTCGCTTGTAGCGCGCCTCCTCGGCTACCGCGAACGGCTTGGTACGCTCGTCCGCGAGGTCGAGGATCGTGTCGCCGTGCACGCAGGCGCACGCGAAGCCGTGCGCTGCGAGCAAGGCGCACAGCGACTCCGGCGTGTAGCCGGCGAGGTACGGAAAGGTGACGAAGTTCTCGTACGCCTGCGCCGCGAGGATGCGCTGCTCGCGGGCCGTCCCGCGCCAGCCCGCACGAAGCTCGAGGCACGCGGCCTCGAAGCGTCCGTTCGGCACGCGCAGCACGACGAGCCCACGCGGACCGAGCAGCGCGTGCACGCGACGCAGGACGTCGCCCGGGTTGCAGAGCTGGTCGAAGGTGTTCCAGACGAACACCGCGTCGAACGCGTCGCGCTCGAGCTCGAGCTCGAGCAGGTCGCCGCTCCGGACGTCGAGCCCGTCCGCGCGCATGAACCCCGTCGTCTCCTCGCCGACGTCGACGCCGGTCGCGCGCCAGCCCCGCCGTGCGGCGGCGCGCAGGAAGCCGCCGACGAAGCTGCCGACCTCGAGCACGCGCGCGCCCGCGCCGAGCTCGCGCAGCGACGCCGCGAGCTGCTCGAGCTTCGCCGCGAAGAACCGGTCCTGGTTGCGGGCGAGCGCCTCGAGCGTCGCGCGCCCGTACTGGTCGGCGGCGTAGATCTCGCCCAGGAGCTCGCAGGTCGGCTGCGGGTCACGCAGCAGCGTGCCGCACGCGACGCACGCGACGACGTTGGTCGGCTCGGCCTGCGTGAAGCTCGCGCGGTCCTTCGCCGCCTTCGGCGAGCCGTCGACCCGGGCCGCGTGGAAGCGCTCGAGCCAGCGCTGCTCGCCGCGGATGGCGTCGGGCGTGAGCAGCACGCGCACCTGTGTCCCCCCGCAGGCGGCGCACGGCACGACGCGCTGCCCCGCGGACGGCTCGCCGGCCGCCGGGACGAGCTCTGCCACGTCGGTACCAGCCACGGTCGACGGTGCAGCAAGTTCCGTGCTTCTCCACGACGCAACCGCATGCCGGGCAGCAGCGCGCCGAGCGCGGCCGCCCGAGCCGCGACGCGCAATTTCGTCGCGACGGCGTGTACGATGTGCCGGCGAGCGCGAGCCCGGGCGCCGCGTGCGCTACCCGGGCGCGCGCCGCTCCGTCACGCGCCGCGGCGCAGCGGACGGTACTTGATGCGGTGCGGGCGGTCGGCCTCGGCGCCCAGCCGGCGATGCCGGTCCTCCTCGTAGTCGTGGTAGTTGCCGGCGAACCACTCGACGTGGCTGTCGCCCTCGAAGGCCAGCATGTGCGTCGCGATGCGGTCGAGGAACCAGCGGTCGTGGCTGATCACCACGGCGCAGCCGGCGAACTCGACCAGCGCGTCCTCGAGCGCGCGCAGCGTGTCGACGTCGAGGTCGTTGGTCGGCTCGTCGAGGAGCAGGAGGTTGCCGCCGCGCTTCAAGAGCTTCGCGAGGTGCACGCGGTTGCGCTCGCCGCCCGACAGGTCGCCGACCTTCTTCTGCTGGTCCGAGCCGCGGAAGTTGAACCAGGCGCAGTAGGCGCGCGAGTTCACCTCGCGCTTGCCGAGCAGGATCTTCTCCTGACCGCCGGAGATCTCCTCCCAGACCGTCTTCGCGCCGTCGAGCGTGTCGCGCGACTGGTCGACGTAGGCGAGCTGCACGGTGTCGCCGATGCGCAGCGATCCCGCGTCGGGCTTCTCCTCGCCGACGATCATGCGGAACAGCGTCGTCTTGCCGGCGCCGTTGGGTCCGATCACGCCGACGATGCCGCCCGGCGGCAGGTCGAAGCTGAGCTTGTCGATCAGCAGCCGGTCGCCGTACGCCTTGGTCAGATCCTTGGCCTCGACGACGACGTTGCCGAGCCGCGGCCCGGGCGGGATCGAGATCTCCGCCGTGCCCTCGCGCTTCGCCTGGCCCTCGGACAGCAGCTTCTCGTAGGCCGCGAGCCGTGCCTTGCCCTTTGCTTGACGCGCGCGCGGCGACATCCGCACCCACTCGAGCTCGCGCGCGAGCGTGCGCTGGCGCGCCGACTCCTGCTTCTCCTCGAGCGCGAGCCGCTGGCGCTTCTGCTCGAGCCACGACGAGTAGTTGCCCTCCCAGGGGATGCCGCGGCCGCGGTCGAGCTCGAGGATCCAGCCGGCGACGTTGTCGAGGAAGTAGCGGTCGTGCGTGACGGCGACGACCGTGCCCTTGTACTCGGCGAGGAAGCGCTCGAGCCAGGCGACCGACTCGGCGTCGAGGTGGTTGGTCGGCTCGTCGAGCAGCAGCAGGTCCGGCGCCTGGAGCAGCAGCCGGCAGAGCGCGACCCGGCGGCGCTCGCCGCCGGACAGGTGCTCGGTGCCCTCGTCCGGCGGCGGGCAGCGCAGCGCGTCCATCGCGATCTCGACGGTGCGGTCGAGCTCCCAGGCGTTCGCCGCGTCGATCCTGTCCTGCAGCGTCGCCTGCTCCGCCAGCAGCTTCTCCATCGCCTCGTCGGACATCGGCTCGGCGAACGCGTTCGAGATCTCCTCGAAGCGGGTGAGCAGCGCGCGCGTGCCGGCGACGCCCTCCTCGACCACCTCGCGCACGGTCTTTCTGGGGTCGAGCTGCGGCTCCTGGGACAGGTAGCCGACCGAGTAGCCCTCGCTGAGGTGCGCCTCGCCGGAGTACTCGGTGTCGAGCCCGGCCATGATGCGCAGCAAGGTGCTCTTGCCGGCGCCGTTCAGCCCCAGGACGCCGATCTTGGCGCCGTAATAGAAGGACAGGGAGATGCTGTCGATCACCACCCGATCGGGCGGATACGTCTTGCGCAGCTCGCGCATGGTGAAGATGAAGTTCGCCACGTCGTCGTCGATAACGGACGCTCGCCGGCGCGGCCACGTCGTCGCCGCCCGGCGGGGGGTCGCACCGGTCGCCGGGCTTGCCTCGGCGCCGGTTACGTAGCAGACAAAAACAAGGGGCGATCGGAGGGTCATCCGTGATGGAAGCGACATCCGAGAGGGCGGCCGAGCGGAGCCGGAAGGGCGCGGCCGGGGTGCTGCGGCGTGTCTTCGGCGGCGTCAAGCCCGGCGTGCGCTACCGCTTGTGGGACGGCAGCGAGGGCGAGGTCGGCGAGCCCGACGGCGCCTTCACGCTGGTGATTCGCGACCGCGATGCCTTCCGCCGCGCGTTCGGCAGCAACAACACGCGCGTCATGGCGGAGGCGTTCATCGACAACCAGATCGACGTCGACGGAGACCTGTTCGAGGCGCTGCGCGTCGCCAACCAGCTCGAGGACCTCGAGCTCGGCTTGTTCGACAAGCTCGGCATCTACCTCGACCTGCGACGCGTATGACGCAGCTCGCCGGGAACTGGGACGCGATCGTCGTCGGCGGCGGGCCGGGAGGCTCGACGGCCGCCTGGCGTCTCGCGCGCGGCGGCGCGCGCGTCCTGCTGCTCGACGCCGCCAAGTTCCCGCGCGTCAAGCTCTGCGCCGGCTGGGTCACGCCGACGGTGTGGCGCACGCTCGAGCTCGACCCGGACGCGTATCCGCGCACCATCCAGCCGTTCTCGGACGCGACCATCGAGGTCGACGGCGAGGTGCTGGAGACGCGCTGGCCGCGGGCGGTGAGCTACGGCATCGTGCGGCGCGAGTTCGACGAGTACCTGCTCCGCCGCGCGGAGGACGCCGGCGCCGAGGTCCGCGAGGGCGTGCGCGTGACGGGAGCGCGCCGCGTGGACGACGCGATCGAGCTCGACAGCGCCGACGGCACGCTGCGCGCGCCGTTCGTCGTCGGCGCCGGCGGGCACAACTGCCCCGTGTCGCGCGCGCTCGGCGAGATCGACGACCAGGAGGCGGTCGTGGTGACGCGCGAGAGCGAGACGCGCGTCGGCTCGTCGCTGCTGCGCGAGCTCACCGGCCGGCACGGCACGCCGGAGCTGTTCGCCGAGCCCGACTTCCGGGGCTACGCCTGGTACTTCACCAAGGGCGACTTCCTGAACGTCGGCATCGGCTGCCTCGGCGACGGCCGCGACCTGCACCGCCGCGCGAGCGCGTTCCTCGACCGCCTGCGCGCCGACGGGCGGCTGCCCGCAGGGCTCGAGCTCGAGCCGTTCCGCGGCCATGCCTACGCCATCCGCATCGACCACCCGCGGCGCGTCGCCGGCGACGGCTTCGTGCTGGTCGGCGACGCGGCCGGCCTCGCGCGCGGCGTCAGCGGCGAGGGCATCGGCCCCGCGGTCGAGAGCGCGACCTTCGCCGCCGATGCGATCCTCGCCGCGGAGGGTAGCGCGCGCTCTCACGCGAGCGTCGCGCAGCGCTATGCCGCCGCGATCGCCGCGCGCTTCGGCGCGGGGCGTCCGGGCGCCGCCGAGCGGCTGCTCACGGCCCTGCCCCACCGCGTCATCGAGACGCTCGCCCGCCTGGTCTGCCGCGCGCCGTACCTGCGCCGCCGGCTGATCTTCGAGGGCGCCTTCGGCATGGGCTGAAACGGACGGAAGGCCAGAACGGAGGGGACCATGTCCAAAGACCGTAGCTTCGACGCAGAGGCCATCCACCACCACTACGATCTCTCGAACGACTTCTATGCGCTCTTCCTCGACCCGCTGATGGTCTACACGTGCGCCTACTATCGCACGCCCGACGGCGACCTCGAGCAGGCGCAGCGCGACAAGCTCGACCTCGTGTGCCGCAAGCTGCGTCTGCAGCCCGGCGAGCGCTACCTCGACATCGGCTGCGGCTGGGGCAGCCTGGTCGTCTGGGCCGCGAAGCACTACGGCGTGCAGGCGCTCGGCGTGACGCTGTCGGCCGAGCAAGTCAAGTACGCGCAGGAGTGGATCGCGCGCGAGGGGCTCACCGGCGTGTGCCGCGTCGAGCACCGCGACTACCGCGACCTGATCACCGAGCAGCCGTACGACAAGATCTCGGCGATCGGCATCATCGAGCACGTCGGCATCGCGAACTACCGGTCGTACTTCGACGAGGTGTACGGCCTGCTCGAGCCCGGCGGCCTGTTCCTGAACCACGGCATCACGCGCAGCCGCTACTGGAAGAAGACGCCGCAGTGGGACTTCCTGATCGAGCACGTGTTCCCGAACGGCGAGCTCGATCAGGTGAGCCACATCGCGTCGGTGATGGAGGACGCACGCTTCGAGGTGGTCGACGTCGAAAGCCTGCGCTCGCACTACGCGCGGACGTGCATGCACTGGGCGGAGCGCCTGCGCGCGAACGAGGACGCCGCGATCCGGCTCGTCGGCGAGCGCAGGTACCGGACCTGGCTCCTCTACCTGACGTCCTCGTCGATCGGGTTCGAGCAGGCGAGCATCGGCCTGCACCAGATCCTCGGCGCCAAGCTCGAGCCCGGCATGCGCGCCGTGCCGACGACGCGCGAGGCGATCTACGCCGAGCTCCAGGTGCCGCTGGCCCGCGCGTCCGGGATGCGGTGACGGCATCGCGCCCGCGCGGGGCCCGACGGGCGCGTCCCCCTCGTTGAACAGCGACCGGCGGGCCAGGCGCCGACGCTCAGCCCTTACGCCACTTGATCGAGCACCCCATCGTCGGCCGCTGCTCCGCCGACGGCCGCCGGCCCTCGAGCAGCGCCTCGATCGCCTCCTTCAGCTCGCGGCGCGTGACCTTGTCGGGCTCCTTCCAGCTGTCGTCGATCCGGCCGTGGTAAGCGAGCCGCCGGTCCGGGCCGTAGACGTAGATGTCGGGCGTGCAGACGGCGCCGAACGCGCGGGCGACCTCCTGGGTGTCGTCGATCAAGTACGGAAAACCGTAGCCCTTCCGGCGCCAGCGCTCGGCGAGCCGCGCGGGCGCGTCGTCGGGGTAGTCGGTCGGGTCGTTCGAGCAGATGCCGACGAGCTGCACCGGCCTGTCGGCGAGCTCCTTGCGCAACGCGATGATCCGGTCCTCGACCGCCTGCACGTAGGGACAGTGGTTGCAGATGAACATGACGACCAGCACGTCCTTCTGCGCGAAGTCGTCCCTCGTCCAGCGCTTGCCGTCGACACCCTGCAACGAGAAGTCGGGACAGGGCACGCCCGCCTCGATCGACTGCGATTCGAGCAGCACCATGGCTCGACAATACGAGACGACGTGCGGGGTGACAACGCGCTCGGCCCCTTGACGGGGCTCCGGGAGTGCTTACCTCCGGGCCACCTCAAACAAGAGTTCGCTGGACCGGCGACGCCGGAGCCATAGGAACGAACGCACGAAGGGAAACCCACGAAAGGAACCCCACGATGAACTGGAGCCACCTTGCCGGCCCGCTCGGCTGGAGCCCGTGGCGGGAGATGGACCGCTTGCACGCGGAGGTCGAGCGTCTGTTCGAACGCTCTCGCGCCGCGGCCAACGACTCGTACGCGCCCGGCCATCCGCCGGTGAACCTGTGGAGCGGCGACGACGAGGTCGTGATCAGCGCCGAGCTGCCCGGGGTCGACGCCGACAAGATCGACATCTCGGTGGTCGACGACACGGTGACGCTGAGCGGCGAGCGCAGCGCGAACGGCATCCCGGAGGCTGCGGTGTTCCGCCATCGCGAGCGCGGCCACGGCCGCTTTTCGCGGACCTTCCGCCTGCCCTTCCGCATCGACGCCACGGCGGTCGACGCCCGCTACGCGAACGGCGTCCTCGAGGTCACGCTGCCGCGGGCCGCGGACGACAAGCCGAGGAAGATCCCGGTGCTCGCCGCGTAGCGGCCGCCGCCGACACCACGACCGACAGCAAAGCACGGAGGAACGACATCCCATGAGCACCACGGGACAGGATCTCGGCAGCGACCGGGCACCCGCCCGCGTCGAGCGCCCGCGCGGCCCGCGCCGCGTGGTCGCACCGTACGTCGACGTCTACGAGACCGACGACGCCTTCCACGTCACGGCGGACGTCCCGGGCGTCGCCGAGAGCGACCTCGACGTCACCGTCGAGAAGGACCGCCTGACGATCGTCGGCCGCACGGAGCCGCCGCAGCGCGAGGGAATGCGGCTGCGCGTCGCCGAGTTCGGCGGCCGCGAGCTCCAGCGCGGCTTCTCGCTGCCCGACGGCATCGACCGCGAGCGCATCGATGCGAAGCTCGAGAACGGCGTCCTGCGCCTGACGCTGCCGAAGAGTGCAGCCATCCGCCCGCGCCGGATCGCCGTCCAGCCCGCCTGACGACCCACGAGCGACGGACGGCTCGGCGCACCCGCGCCGGGCCGTCCGTACGCCGGGCCGCTACCCCGCCGGCGGCGCGCCGTGCTCGAGCATGCCGAGCAGCGCCGCCTCGTCGATCACCGGCACGCCGAGCTTCTGCGCCTTGTCGAGCTTGCCGCCCGGGGCCTCGCCCGCGACGACGTAGCTGGTCTTCGCGCTCACCGAGCCCGTCACCTTGCCGCCCGCGGCCTTGATCATCTCGGCCGCATGCTCGCGGCTGTAGGTGGGCAGCGTCCCGGTGATGACGAAGGTCAGGCCCGAGAGCGGCTGCGGTCCCACGGGCTGCGCCTCGCTCGCGTCGCGAGCGAGACGCACGCCGGCCGCGCGCAGCTTGTCGACGATCTGCCGGTTGTGCGGGCTCGCGAACCAGTCGACGACGTTCTGCGCCAGGATCGGGCCGATGCCGCTCACGTGCTCGAAGTCCTCGAGCTTCGCGCTCGCGAGCGCGTCGATCGAGCCGAAGTGCTCGATCAGCGTCTGCGCCACCACCTCGCCCACGCCGCGGATGCCGAGCGCCGCCAGCACGCGCCACACCGGGCGGTCCTTCGCCGCCTCGATCGCGGCCATCAGGTTGTCGATCCGCTTCCTTTGGAAGCCGGGCATGCCCTCGAGCTGCTCGGCGCGCAGCGAGAAGATGTCGGCGACGTCGCGCAGCAGACCGGCCTCGACGAACTGCTCGGCCTGGCGGATGCCGAAGCCGTCGATGTCCATCGCGCCGCGCGACACGAAGTACTCGACCGAGCGCACGAGCTGCGCCGGGCACGCCGAGTTGACGCAGTAGGTCGCGACCTCGCCCTCGACGCGTGACACGGCCTCGCCGCACGCAGGGCAGCGGTCGGGGAGCGAGAAGATCCGCTCCTCCCCGGTACGCAGCTCGGGCACCGGGCGCAGCACCTGCGGGATCACGTCGCCCGCCCGCTTCACGACGACGCGGTCGCCGATGCGGATGTCGCGCTCGCGAACGTAATCCTCGTTGTGCAGCGTCGCGTTGCGCACGATCACGCCGCCGACCGCCGCCGGCTCGAGGATCGCGTACGGCATCAGCACGCCCGTACGTCCGACGTTGACCCCGATGTCGAGCAGCCTCGTCACCACCTCGGTCGAGGGGAACTTGTACGCCACCGCCCAGCGCGGCGCGTTGCCGACCGCGCCGAGGCGGCGCTGCACGTCGAGCGCGTCGATCTTCACGACGAGACCGTCGGTCTCGTAGGGCAGCTCCGCGCGCCGCGTGCGGAACTCCGCCGCCGCCTCGACGACCTCGTCGAGCGTGGCGCAGCGGCGGCATTCCGGCGCCACCGGGAAGCCGAGCGCCCGCAGCCGCTCGAGCGTCTCCCACTGCGTGCTCGCGTCGAACCCGTCGTGTGCGAGCACCTGGTACGCCCACAGGCGCAGGGGCCGCGTCGCCGTCACGGAGGGATCGAGCTGGCGCAGCGAGCCGGCCGCGAAGTTGCGCGGGTTCGCATACACCTTGTCGCCGCGCGCGGCCTGCTCCTCGTTGAAGCGCGCGAAGTCCGCGAGCGCCATGTACACCTCGCCGCGGACGACGAGCCGCGCCGGAGCCTCGCGCGCGTCGCCGCCGACCGGGATCGCGAGCGGCAGGGTGTCGACGGTTCGCAGGTTGGCGGTGACGTCCTCGCCGACCTCGCCGTCGCCGCGGGTGGCGCCGAGCACGAACAGGCCGCGCTCGTAGTGCAGCACGACGCTCAGGCCGTCGATCTTGGGCTCGACGACGTAGGCGAGGGTCACACCCTGCGGCAGCAGGCGAAGCGCGCGGTCGCTCCACGCCCGCAGCTCGTCGTCGTCGAACACGTTGCCGAGGCTGAGCATCGCGACCGGGTGGCGTACCTTGGCGAAGCGCTCCTGCGGCGCGCCGCCGATGCGCAGGGTCGGCGAGTCCGGCGTGCGCAGCTCGGGATGCTCCTCCTCGAGCGCGCGCAGCTCGCGCAGCATGGCGTCGAACTCGGCGTCGGAGATCTCCGGATCGTCGAGCACGTGGTAGCGGTAGTTGTGGTGGTGCAGGGCCGCGCGCAGCGTGGCCGCGCGGCGCTCGAGGGCGCGCTGCGCCTTCACGCGCGCGCGTCCTGCGGGTTGCCGTGCAGCCGATCCAGCACGCGCTCGGCGTCGCCGCGCAGCACCGGATCGGGGCCCTCCTCGACCTCGCGCAGAAGCGGCAGCGCATCGGGGCCGATGCGGCCCAGCGCCTCGACCGCTCGCCGGCGGACGCGCAGATCGGGGTCCGCGAGCGCCGTCCGCAGCAGCGGCAGCGCCTCGCCGCCGTAGCCGCCCAGCGCCTCGGCTGCGCTCTCCCGCACGTAGTGGTTCGGGCTGCGCAGGGCGTCCGAGAAGGCGGGCAGCGCCCGTGCGCCGAACGTCGCGAGCGCGGCCGTCGCGGGCTCGCGCACCACGGTCCGCTCGTCGGCGAGGGCCTTGCCGAGGAGCGGCAGCGCATCCGGGCCCATCGTCCCGAGCACGCGGACCGCCTGCTCGCGGACGTCGACCGACGGATCGTCGAGCGCGCGCGCCAGCGCCGGCAGCGCGGCGGGACCGCGGGCCGCGAGCCTCGCCGCGGCGCGCCTGCGGGCATAGACGTCGCCCCGGGACAGCTCCGCGAGCGCGACCTCGATCTCCGCCTGCTCCGCCCGGCGCGCCTCGGGCGCGTTCGCGTCGCGGCACGCGCACGAGAGCAGAGCGATCGCGGCGAGCAGCAGTCGAAGCGACGCCGACGCGCTCGACGCGCGGTGATGCGTGTTCGATCCCACGACCCGGGTTTGCACGACCCTTCGCATGTGATCAACTGTTGCAACGCCCAACGTCACCCCCGGCGGCATGCAGGCCGCCCGGCCGGGTCGCGAGGAGGAAGCCCCTATGCATTCCCGGAGTGCAGCGACGGAGGATCCGTCCCGATGAGCCTCGCGCGCTTGCCCGTGAGCGCGCGGTCGCGCGCGACGTCGACGCCGCAGAGCCCCCTCGCGACCTCGCGGCTGCCACGCTTGCTGCGCTTGACGGAGGGCAGCGGCGACGCGGAGACCTTCGCGATCTCCGTCGCGCAGGGTCTGTCGCAGCATCCGCGACGCCTCTCGTGCCGCTACCTCTACGACGCGCGCGGCTCCGAGCTGTTCGACGCCATCACCCGGCAACCCGAATATTATTTGACGCGCGCCGAGGCCGCGCTGCTGGCACGGCACGCCGACGACATCCGCTCGCTGGTCGGCGCGACGGCGCTGATCGAGCTCGGATCCGGCTCCTCCACCAAGACGCGCCACCTGCTCGACGCCTGGACGCGCCGTGACGCCGCCAGCACGTACGTCGCCGTCGACATCTGCGGCCCCGTCGTCGCGAGCTCGTGCGACGCGCTGCGCGCGGAGTACCCGCGGCTCGACGTCCGTGCGATCGCGGGGTCCTACGAGCAGGCGATGCCGTGGCTCGGCTCGCTGTCGCCGCTGACGCTCGCGTTTCTCGGCAGCACGGTCGGCAACTTCGACGACTCCGAGCTCGACGAGTTCCTCGACCGCACGGCGCGGCATCTCGCGCCGGGGGACCACTTCCTGCTCGGCATCGACGTGGTGAAGGACGTCGCGGCGCTCGAGGCCGCGTACGACGACGCGGCGGGCGTGACCGCCGAGTTCACCCGCAACCTGTTCGAGCGCATGAACCGCGAGCTCGGTGCGGAGCTCGACCTCGACGCGATCGAGCACGTCGCGCACTACAACGAGCGCAAGGAGCGCATCGACATCTTCGCGCGCTTCCGCCGCGAGATGGTGCTGCGCCTGCCCGCGCTCGGCCGGTCGTTCCGCATCGCCGCGGGCGAGATGATCCAGACCGAGATCAGCCGCAAGTTCCGCATCGAGGACATGGCGCTCCGCGCCTCGCGGCACGGGTTCGAGATGGTCCGCGCGTTCACCGACGCGGACGAGCGCTTCGCGCTGCTGCTGTTCCGGCTCGCCACGCCGCCGCGGGACGCGGCGCGCGAGCGGCGGGACGCCGCCCGTGCGCTCGAGGCCGGCCGGGCCCGGACGCTCGACCTGGTCGGGCCGCTGCGCGACGCGGACCTCGAGCGCCAGCACAGCCCGCTGATGAGCCCGATCGTCTGGGACCTCGCGCACGTGGCGAACTTCGAGGAGCAGTGGATCGCGCGGGCGCTCCAGGAGCCGTTCGAGGAAGGCGGCGAGCGCGCGCGCCGCGACCACCTCTACGACGCCATGCGCCACCCGCGGCGCACCCGCGCCGCGCTGCCGCTGCCGCCGCGCGAGGAGTGCGCCGCGTACCTGGCGCGCGTACGCCAGCGGACGCGGGTCATGCTCGCGACCGCCGACTTCGCCGACGCGAGCGACCCGCTGAACGCGCAGGGCTACGTCTTCTGGATGATCGCGCAGCACGAGGCGCAGCACCAGGAGACGATCCTGCAGACGATCCAGCTCGCGGCGCTCGCCTACGAGCCCCACGTGCGCCTCGACGACGAGGCACGCATGCGCTTCGTGCCGCCGCACGGGCTCGACCGCGCCATGGTCGTGGTCCCCGGCGGCGACTTCCCGGTCGGCACCGACGACCGCCGGGTCGCCTACGACAACGAGCGACCGCTGCACGTCGTGCGCCTCGAACGCTTCCGCATCGACGCGGCGCCCGTGACGAGCGGACGCTTCCTCGAGTTCGTGCTCGACGGCGGCTACCGGCGCCGCGAGCTCTGGTCGGAGGACGGCTGGCGGTGGCTGCAGGACACGGGTGTGCTTCATCCCGGCGGCTGGATCCCGCACGGCACGGGCTTCCTCGAGCGCAGCTTCGGCCGCGTGGCGAAGCTCGACCCGACCCGGCCCGTCGTGCACGTGTCGTGGTACGAGGCGGACGCGTTCGCACGCTGGGCCGGCAAGCGCCTGCCGACCGAGCACGAGTGGGAGGTCGCGGCGGCGATCGACCCCGAGCGCGGCGTCGCGCGGCGCTATCCGTGGGGCGACGGCGAGCCGACGCACGAGCACGCGAACCTCGACCAGCGCCTGCTGGCGCCCATGCCGGTCGGCTCCTACCCGCGCGGACGCAGCTTCTTCGGCTGCGAGCAGATGGTGGGCGACGTGTGGGAGTGGACCGCGAGCGACTTCGCGCCCTACCCCGGCTTCGTCGCCTTCCCCTACCGCGAGTACTCCGAGGTGCACTTCGGGCACGGCCACAAGGTTCTCCGCGGCGGCTCGTTCGCGACGCGGCCCCTGGCCATCCGCAGCACCTTCCGCAACTGGGACCTGCCGCAGCGCCGGCAGATCTTCGCGGGCTTCCGCTGCGCGGCGGACGCGTAGCGACGCGCGCCGCGGCCGGCGATCGGAAGGGCGGGCGCACGGAGCCGCGCTGGGAGCCGCGGCGCGAGCCGCACGCGGAGGTGGGACGCCGCGCCGCGCGCCTGCGCGCGGGCCTCGCCGCGCTGCCGGTCGCGATCGCCTCGGCGGCGTGCGACACGCGCGCGGTGCCGGTCCCGTCGTACCCCGGCGGCGCGCGTCCGAGCACGATCCTGACGCTCGCCGGACGCGGCGCGCGCGGCCGCGGCGAGCACGTCGGCTGGACGGACGAGGAGCACGAGGCGTTCGCACGGCGGATCGCCGCGCTCGAGCTCGCGCGCTGCGCGACGATCGACGACGTGTCGCGCCTCGCGGCGGACGCGCTCGAGCCCTACGACCGGGCCGCGCTCGAGGCCGCCGCGATCGACCTCGCGCTGCGCCAGGCGGGTGCCGCGCTGGCCGACGTCGCGGGCGCAGCGCCGCGCGCGCTGCGCTACGTCGTGTCGTTCGAGCGCTGCGACGATCCGGTTGCCCGCGCGCAGCGCGAGCTCGCGACGCGAGCCGAGCTCGGCCTCAAGGTCGACGTCGACCCCGCGTGGAGCGACGCGACCTTCGCGAGCCTCGCGCGCCTCGGCCGCGTCGCCGTGCTCGACTTCAAGCTGTCGGGCGCGGTCGGCGATCACGAGCGGGCGCACCGCCTGCTGCCCGGCGCGCTGCTCGAGGACCCCTTGCCCGGCGAGCCGCGCTGGTCGCCGGGCGTGCGCGACCGCCTGAGCCTGGATGCCGCCGTGACCTCGGCCGCGGCGCTCGCCACGCTGCCCGAGAGGCCGGCCGCCGTGAACGTCAAGCCGGCGCGGATGGGCGGGGTCCTCGAGGCGCTCGACGCGGTCGCCTGGTGCGCCGCGCGCGACGTCGGCGTCTATTTCGGCGGGATGTTCGAGATCGGCCCGGGCCGTGCGCAGCTCCAGGCGCTCGCGGCGCTGCTCTGTCCCGAGGCGCCGAACGACGTGGCGCCGATCGGCGTGGGCGACGTGGCGGCGCCGCGACCGCCCCGCCTCGCGCCGCGGCGGGACGCCGGCTTCGGCGGCGAGTGAGGCGAGCGAAGCAGCCGGGCCGAGCAAGCCGGGCAGCGACCGAGCGCGCGCACCGCTTGCGCCGGGCGCCGGTCGCGGTCAAGGGTCGGAGGAAGGGCAGGAGATCGGCATGGCGGATCGGTTCGCAGGCAAGGTGGTCGTCGTCACGGGGGCGTCGAGCGGGATCGGCAGCGCGGCAGCACGGCAGTTCGCCGCCGAGGGCGCGAGCGTCGCGCTGGTCGCGCGCGGCGCGCAGACGCTCGAGTGGGTCGCGGGCGAGATCCGCGGCACGGGGGGCGTCGCGCGCGCGTACCCGGCCGACGTGCGCGACCGCACGGCGTGCGAGAGCCTGCTGCGCAGCGTCGCCGAGGCGTTCGGCGGCATCGACGTGCTGGTGAACAACGCGGGCGCCAACCATCGCGGCCCGCTCGAGAGCCAGCGTCCGGAGGACCTGGCGCAGATCATCGAGGTGAACCTGATCGCGCCGATCGTCCTGACCCGGCTCGCGCTGCCGTATCTCCACCGTCGCGAGCGCGCGGCGATCGTCAACGTGGCGTCGA
Source organism: Thermodesulfobacteriota bacterium (assembly GCA_040755575.1). Taxonomy (GTDB): domain Bacteria; phylum Desulfobacterota; class Binatia; order UBA12015; family UBA12015; genus DATCMB01. The sequence goes on along the minus strand of JBFMAS010000582.1, from coordinate 2,299 downwards.
TCGCGGGGCAGATCCCGGTGGCGCACGAGGCGACGTACTCGGCGAGCAAGTCCGGGCTGCGCGCCTTCACCTTCGCGCTGCGCGAGGAGCTCGAGGGATCGGGCATCACCGTGTCGGCCGTGTCGCCCGGGCCCGTCGACACGGGCTTCCTCATGGAGGACCTCGAGCACGTGCCCGACCTGGTGTTCGCCAACCCGATGTCGACGTGCGCGGAGGTCGCGAAGCTGATCGTCGACTGTGCGGAGGACGGCGTCGCCGAGCGGACCATCCCGGCGCTGACCGGGTACATGGCGCGCGTCGGCAGCGCGGTCCCGGCGCTGAAGCGGGTCCTCGCGCCGATCCTCGAGGAGCGCGGCCGCGTCGTGAAGGAGCAGTACCGCGCGCGCCAGCAGGCGAGCGGACGATGAGCCACACCGAGCCACGGCTCCTGCTGGACGCGCTGATCTTCCCCGAGGGACCGCGCTGGCACGACGGCCGCCTGTGGTTCTCCGACATGCACGCGCACGAGGTCGTCGCGGTCGACGAGAGCGGAAGCCGCGAGACCATGGCGGTCCTCGAGCACAGCCCGTCGGGCCTGGGCTGGCTGCCCGACGGCCGCCTGCTGGTCGTATCGATGGAGGACCGGCGGCTGCTGCGCAGGGAGGACGACGGCCGTCTCGCGGTGCACGCGGAGCTGGCGCATCTCGCGCCGTTCCACCTCAACGACATGGTGGTCGACCACCACGGCAACGCCTACGTCGGCAACTTCGGCTTCGACCTGCACGGCGGCGGCAAGGCGCGCCCGACGTGCCTGATCCTGGTCACGCCGGACGGCCGCGCACGCGTCGTCGCCGAGGACATGGCCTTCCCGAACGGCGCGGTGGTGACGCCCGACGGCGGCACGCTGATCGTGGCGGAGAGCTTCGGCAAGCGCCTCACCGCGTTCGCCGTGCGGAGCGACGGCACGCTCACGCACCGGCGGACATGGGCGAGCCTCGACGTGCACCCCGACGGCATCGCGCTCGACGAGGCCGGCTGCGTCTGGGTCGCGAACCCGATGGCGCCGGGCGGCTTCGTGCGCGTCGCCGAGGGCGGCCGCGTCGAGGACCGCATCGACCTCGCCCAGCACGCGGGCTTCGCGTGCGCGCTCGGCGGGGCCGACCGCAAGACCCTCTTCCTGCTCGAGGCGATCGACCCCAGCCCGAACAACGACCCGCAGCGCGGCAACGGCTGGATCCGCGCCACGCGCGTCGACGTCGCGGGCGCGGGGATCCCGTAGCGAGGCGCGACCGACGCCGCGGCCGCGATGCCGCGGATCGACCGCCATGACGTGGACCTCGGCCGACTCCTGGAAGTGCCGCTCGAGGGCGAGGAACCCCGCGACGGAGCCGCGCACCCTGGCGACCAGCGTGGTGAGACGGCCGAGGCTCGCGACGTACGCGTCGTTCGACGCGGGAATGCCGAACCAGGCCGGCAGCTCGGCGAGGATGCGCGCGCACTCGGCGCGCATCGCCGCTCCGAACGCCGCGATCCCGGCTGCCGGACCGGTCTCCACGAGTAGACGCCGCCGTCGGACGCATGGCCCCCGGCCGCCGTCCGGTCAACGCGCCGGTTTCCGCGCTCGTGGAGCGCTCGCCGCGTGCCGCCGCGTCAGCTCTCGACCAGATCGGGCCGGTACTCCGGGTGCTCCGTGAGCCACGCGGACAGGCGCTGCATCGAGGCCTCGTTCTGCTTGTTGATGAAGCGGTAGATCGGCCCCTCGAACCACTTCCACGGCGGCTTCACCAGGTTGTAGCGCTCCTCGAAGTGCAGCCGCGTGCGGTTCTTGCCGATCGGCTCGAGGCGCACGCGGCCCGTCTGGTCGTTGCCCGGGACGCGGTTGATCATCAGGAACGCGTAGCCGCGCGCGTGCTCGACGTCGGTGACGAGCTCGAGCGCGCTGCCCTCGCGCCCGAACGGAAGCTTGTAGATCACGCGGCGGAGCAGGCCGTTGCCGCGCTCGTCACCCGGGTGCAGGACGTCGACGCGCAGCACCATCGGCGCGTAGTCGGTCCACCGGTCGTAGTCCTGCATGACCGCCCACAGGCGCTCGGCCGAGTGCGGCAGCTCGACGCTGTAGCGGTGCTCACGCATCGCGCCTCCCGCTCAGTACCAGGGCGACCAGGCCGCGCTGCGCAGCAGCCGGCTCTGCCACTGGTCGCGCAGCTCGAGCGCGTCGACCATCCACGTGCCGGGCTTGCGGTAGTGCGCCGGCAGGTCGCGCGTCAGCAGCCCGATCAGGTGCTCCGGCTGGACGACCTTCTGCCAGAGCACGATCTCG
>JBFMAS010000581.1:0-6320 GCA_040755575.1 Thermodesulfobacteriota bacterium | reverse complement strand
GCGGGGCGGCGGCGCTGCCGCTGCCCACTTGACTTCTCGCTGACGCTCGAAGTTGACACCAGCCCGACCCCGGGTGCTACAAGGGCCATCCGAGCGTCGAGCATCTTGACGCGTTTCACGGAGAGCCATCGAGCATCGCATGTCCGTCGTCGTCGTCATTCCTGCACGCTATGGCTCGACCCGCCTCCCCGGGAAGGCGCTCGCCGAGATCAACGGCAAGCCGATGATCGTGCACGTGCTGCGGCGCGCCGAGCTCGCGCGCGGTGTCGATCGCGTGCTGGTCGCGACCGACGACGAGCGCATCGCGGTGGCGGTCGAGCGCGAGCGCGGCGAGGTCGTGATGACGAGCCCGCATCACGTGTCGGGGACCGACCGCATCGCCGAGGTCGCGCGCGACCTCACCGCGGACGTCATCGTCAACGTGCAGGGCGACCTGCCGATGCTCGAGCCGGGCTACATCGAGGCCGCGGTCGCGGCGCTGGAGCCGCCGTCCGACGCCGCGGGCGAGGCGATGCCGCCCGCGCCGTCGATGTCGACGCTCGCGACGCCGCTCGACGCCGGGGAGGCCGAGCGCACGCACGTGGTCAAGGTGGTGCGCGATCGCTTCGGCGACGCGCTCTACTTCTCGCGCAGCCCGATTCCGTGGGGCGTCAAGCCGGAGGATGCCGTCGCGGGCGAGGTGCCGGTCGCGCTGCGCCACATCGGACTCTATGCCTACCGCAGGCCTTTTCTGCTCGGCCTCGCCAAGCTCGCGCCGACGCCGCTCGAGCGTGCTGAGAAGCTCGAGCAGCTCCGGGTGCTGGAGCACGGCCAGTCGATCCGCGTTGCGGTGGTGGAGGCGAGCCCGGCGATGATCGAGGTCGACACGCCGGAAGACCTGGAGCGGGTGCGCGCGCTGTTCGCCACGCGTCCGGGCCGGGAGGGGACGGGGGCCGCAAACCTGCGGGAGCGACATGGCTGAGCGCGGGGCGAGGCAGGGCAAGACGAAATTCATCTTCATCACCGGCGGCGTGGTGTCGTCGCTCGGCAAGGGGCTCGCGTCGGCGTCGATCGGCGCGCTCCTCGAGGCGCGCGGGCTGCGCGTCACGATGATCAAGATGGATCCGTACATCAACGTCGACCCGGGCACGATGAGCCCGTTCCAGCACGGCGAGGTGTTCGTCACCGACGACGGCGCCGAGACCGACCTCGATCTCGGCCACTACGAGCGATACGTCTCGACCGCGATGGGGAAGGTGAACAACTTCACCACCGGCAAGATCTACGACGCCGTCATCCAGAAGGAGCGCCGCGGCGAGTACCTGGGCGGCACCGTGCAGGTGATCCCGCACATCACCGACGAGATCAAGTCGCGCATCCTCGCCGCCGCCGAGGGCTACGACATCGCGATCGGCGAGATCGGCGGCACGGTGGGCGACATCGAGAGCCTGCCCTTCCTCGAGGCGATCCGCCAGTTCCGCTGGGACCGCGGCAAGGAGCACGTGCTCTACGTGCACTTGACGCTGGTGCCCTACATTGCGACCGCCGGCGAGGTGAAGACCAAGCCGACGCAGCACAGCGTCAAGGAGCTGACCGGGCTCGGCATCCAGCCCGACATCCTGCTGTGCCGCACCGAGCGCCCCCTCGATCCCAAGATCAAGTCGAAGATCGCGCACTTCTGCAACGTCGAGGAGAACGCGGTGATCACCGCGCGCGACGTGAGCTCGATCTACGAGGTCCCGCTCGAGCTGCACGCCGAAGGGCTCGACGAGCGCATCGTCGACAAGCTCAACATCTGGACGGCGTCGCCGAGCCTCGGCCGCTGGCGCAAGCTGGTCTCGACGATCAAGGGCGCCCGCGAGCGCGTCAAGATCGCCATGGTCGGCAAGTACATCGACCTGTCCGACTCCTACAAGAGCCTGAACGAGGCGCTCGTGCACGGCGGCGTCGCGAACGACGTCGGCGTCGACATCGTGCCGATCGACTCGGAGCGCGTCGAGGCCGAGGGCATCGTCGAGGAGATCCGCTCGGCGGACGCGATCCTGGTGCCGATGGGCTTCGGGCCGCGCGGCACCGAGGGCAAGATCGCGACCGTGCGCTACGCGCGCGAGAGCGGCGTGCCCTACCTCGGCATCTGCTTCGGCATGCAGATGGCGGTGATCGAGTTCGCGCGCCACGTGTGCGGCCTCGAGGGCGCCAACTCGACCGAGGTCGACCCGGCCACGCCGCATCCCGTCATCACGCTGATGTCGGAGCAGAAGGAGGTCGTCGACAAGGGCGGCACGATGCGCCTCGGCGCCTTCCCGTGCACGCTCGACGGCGGCTCGCTCGCCGCCCGGGTCTATGGCAAGCGCAAGATCTCGGAGCGCCACCGCCACCGCTACGAGTTCAACAACGAGTACCGCGAGCTCTTGCGGAAGCACGGGCTGGTCCTCTCCGGGCTGTCGCCGGACGGCACGCTGGTCGAGATGATCGAGCTGCCCGATCATCCCTGGTTCCTCGCGAGCCAGTTCCACCCGGAGTTCAAGTCGCGCCCGCTCGACTGCCACCCGATCTTCAAGAGCTTCATCCGCGCCGCGATCGAGCACCGGGAGCGGCTGTCGGGACACCAGCCGCTGCTGCTGTCGAACGTGGCCTCCGCGGGACCGGGCAGGTGAGCTCGCGGCTCGAGGTCGGGCCGGTCAGCATCGGCGGCGGCGCGCCGCTCACCATCATCGCCGGGCCCTGCGTCGTCGAGAGCCGCGACTCGGCGCTGCGCCACGGCGAGCGCCTGGCGCGCATCGCGCGCGAGCTCGCGATGCCGCTGATCTTCAAGGCCTCGTACGACAAGGCGAACCGCACCTCGCAGGGCTCGTTCCGCGGCCTCGGGCGCGACGAGGGGCTTGCGATCCTCGCCGCGGTGCGCGACGCGACCGGGCTGCCGGTGCTGACGGACGTCCACGAGCGCGAGGACATCGTGGCCGTCGCCGAGGCCGTCGACGTGCTGCAGACGCCGGCCTTCCTCTGCCGGCAGACCGATTTCATCCGGGACGTCGCGCGCACGGGCAAGCCCGTCAACCTCAAGAAGGGCCAGTTCCTGTCGCCGTGGGAGATGAAGCACGTCGTCGAGAAGGCGCGCGCGACCGGCAACGAGAAGCTGCTCGTCACCGAGCGCGGCGCGAGCTTCGGCTACCAGAACCTGGTGTCGGACATGCGCTCGCTGGTGGTGCTCGCCGAGATCGGCATCCCGGTGGTGTTCGACGCGACGCACAGCGTGCAGCTCCCCGGCGCGGCGGGCACGGCGTCCGGCGGGCAGCGCGAGTTCGTGCCGGCGCTCGCGCGCGCCGCGGTCGCGGTCGGCGTCGACGCGGTCTTCCTCGAGGTGCACGAGGATCCGCCGCGCGCGCTGTCGGACGCGGCGACCTCGTATCCGCTCGACGCCCTGCCGGCGCTGCTCGGGGCGCTGCGGGCGATCGACGCGGCCGCGCGCGAGGCGAGGGAGCGGACGTGAGGACGCGTCCCGGCCCGACGCGCGACCAGCCCGCACGTGTCGACGCCGACCTCACGTCCGCGCGGCGCACGCTCGCCATCGAGGCGCGCGCGCTCGAGGCGCTCGCGGGACGCCTCGGGGAGGAGTTCTCGCGCGCCGTCGACGTGATGGCCGCCTGCGAGGGCAAGGTTGTGGTGAGCGGGCTCGGCAAGTCGGGTCTCATCTGCCGCAAGATCGCCGCGACGCTCGCCTCGACCGGCACGCCGGCGCTGTTCCTGCACGCCGCCGAAGGCCTGCACGGCGACATCGGCATGCTGACGCGCGGCGACGTGCTGCTCGCGGTGTCCTACAGCGGCGCGACCGACGTGCTCGCCCTGGTGGCGCCGGCGCGCCGGCTCGGGCTGCCCGTGATCGCCATCTGCGGCGACCTCGCGTCGCCGCTGGCACGCGCGGCCGACGTCGCGCTCGACGTCGGCGTCGCCGAGGAGGCCTGCCCGCTCGGGCTCGCGCCCACCGCCAGCACGACCGCGACGCTGGCCGTCGGCGACGCGCTCGCGATCGCGCTGCTCGAGCGCCGGCAGTTCAGCGTCGAGGACTTCGGCTCGCTGCACCCCGGCGGCGCGCTCGGCCGCCGCCTGATGCGCGTCGACGAGCTGATGCACGTCGGCGACGAGATGCCGCTCGTTCCCGTCGCCGCGGACATGCGCACCGCGCTGCGCGAGATGTCCGCCAAGCGCCTCGGCCTGACCGGCGTGCTGGCCGGCGACGGGACGCTGGTCGGCATCATCACGGACGGCGACCTGCGGCGTGCGGCCGAGAGGTACGGCGACCTGCTGCGGTTCTCCGCGGGCGAGCTGATGACGCGCGGCCCGAAGACCGTGCCCGCGGGCGCGCTCGCCGAGAGCGCGCTCGCCCTGATGGAGCAGCACTCGATCACCGCCCTGTTCATCGTCGAGGCCGACGGCCGCCCAGCCGGCGTCCTCCACATGCACGACCTGCTGCGCGCCGGCGTCGTTTGATGGCGACACCCTACCGGACGGTCTACCGCTCCGGCCGCGACCGTGCCCTGGTCGCCCTGCTGCACGGGGCCCGCGGCCTGCTCGACGCCGTCGGCCTCGAGCGAGGCCTGCGCACGGCGGATCGCGTCGCGCCGCTCGTGCCGCGCGTGCTGCGCGAGTCGCGCGAGCTGTCGCTCGAGCACCTGGCGCTCGCCCTCCCAGAGCTCGGCCGCGTCGAGCACGAGCGCATCGTGCGCGCGATGTTTCGCGGCCACGCGCGCTCGGTCATCGAGATCGCGATGATGGCCGACGTCGCACGCCGGATCGACGCCCTGGTCACGATCGAGGGGCTCGAGGTCATGGACGAGGCGCTCGCCGCGGGCCGCGGCGTGGTCGCGATCACCGGCCACATCGGCAACTGGGAGCTGCTCGCGGCGTACTTCGGGCTGCACGGCTACCCGGTCACCGTCATCGCGACGCCGGTGAAGGGCGAGCGCCTCAACGCCGAGAACGTCGCGCTGCGCGCGCGGGTCGGGGTCGAGACGGTGCTGCGCGACGGCCCGGGCGCCTCGCGCCAGATCCTGCGGACGCTGAAGGCCGGCCGCATCCTCGCGATCCTGATGGACCAGGCGACGCGCGGCCAGGCGGTGCAGGTGCCGTTCTTCGGCCGCCCGGCCTGGACGCCGATCGGTCCCGCGCTGCTCGCGCAGCGCACCGGCGCCCACCTGGTCGGCGTCTTCATCCACCGCCAGGGAGACGGCCGGCACGTGATCTCCGTGCGGCGGCCCGAGCTGCCGCGCGCCGAAGGCGCCGCGGAGGCGGCGTGGGTCGAGCAGGCGACCGCCTCCTTGACCGCGCTGATCGAGCAGGAGATCCGCCGCCGCCCCGACGAGTGGGTCTGGTGGCATCGCCGCTGGCGGCAGACGCAGAAGCCCGCCCGGCGCGAGGTCGACGCCGTAGAAAATCGCTAAGTCTGCGAATTTTATAGGGAATTGGTGCTTTACTCGGTCGCCGGCACATGGTATCGAAATTGCGTGTCGCCGGAGAGGAGCGCGTGCAGCGCAGCCACGTCAGACGGGCGCTGATCGTCGGCGTGATGCTGGCGCTTGCGAGCCTGGGCTTCGTGCTCGGCCGCACCCTCGTCAGCCAGCAGAGCGCCGCGACCCCGCCGCAGCCCGACCTCGAGCCCGACGTGTCGCAGCGGATCAAGGAGTTCCGCCGGGTCAAGGTCAAGGATGGGCGCAAGGTGTGGGAGCTGACGGCGCAGGAGGCGGAGTACTTCGCCGACAAGGGGGAGGTGGTGGTCGAGGGGCCGAAGCTCGCGTTCTACGCCGGCGACGGGCGCAACATCGAGGTGACGGGCCACCAGGGCAAGATCCAGCTCGCGGGCGGCGACGTGAAGCAGATCGAGCTCGACGGCGGGATCGACGTTACGGTGGGGGAGTATTTCGTCCAGACCGACAGGGCGATCTACTTCGAGAGCCTCAACGCGATCGTGGCTCCGGGCGACGTGAGCCTGAAGAGCTCAGAGCTCACGCTCGCCGGTCAGACGATGGTGCTCGAGCTCGCAACGCAGCGCGTCCGCTTCGTGAAGGGGGTGACCACGACCTTCCAGGGCGCAGGCGGCGGCGGACCGGACGGCGACATCCAGCCGCCGGTCGCGGCGCGGCCGCAGCCAGCCGCGCGCCGCGCGGCCGCGGCGGCGTCGTGAGCCGCCCGAGGGCGATCCGCATGTCGTTCCGCTCGACGATCCCGCTCGCGTGTCTGGCGCTCGTCGCGTCGAGCGCCGGCGCGTCCGCTCAGGCGGCTCCGCAGGCGCCGGCCGCGGCGCCGGCTGACGCCGCCAGGGACAAGGCGGAGAGCGGCTTCCTCGG
>JBFMAS010000580.1:0-7386 GCA_040755575.1 Thermodesulfobacteriota bacterium | reverse complement strand
CGCGTGGCAGGCCGCGCGCACGTCGGCCGCCTCGAGCAGCGCGCCCAGGCGACCGTCGGCCTCGCCGCCCTCGGCCGCAAGCCAGCTCCGCACGGCGGCGCGACGCTCGGCATCGGCACGCGCGACGAGGGCCAGCAGCGGATACGTCAAGCGGCCGCGCGCGAGGTCGGTCGACCCCGCGGCGAGATCCTCGACGTCGTCGCGGATCTGGTAGGCGACGCCGAGCTCGCCCGCCCATGTCGCGAGCGCGCGCTCGGCGTCCTCGGGCGCACCGGCCGCGATCGCGCCGAGGCGCGCGGCGATGCGCACGAGCGCCCCGGTCTTGGCTCGCGCCAGCAGCTCGTAGTGCGCGCCGCGCAGCTCGTGACCGAGCTTCAGGTAGGCACCCAGCGTCAAGTCGAGCGCCTGGCCGAGATGCGCCGCGAACAGCTCCTCGCTCAGCATGTCGAGCGCGCGGAGACGCGCGCCGTCGGGCAGCTCGCCGCGCAGCACCCCGAAGGCACGGAAGTAGGCGGCGTTGGCCGCGTTGAGCGCGATCGGAAGGCCGTAGGTCAGGTGCGCGGGCGGCCCGCCGCGCCGCTCCGTCGCGGCATCCTCGATGTCGTCGACCACCAGGCTCGCGTTGTGCAGCAGCTCCGGCACCTCGAACACGGCCTCCGGCTCGGGATCGCCGCCGCCGGCGACGCGGTACGCGAGGCGCCCGATGATCGTCCGCCAGCGCTTGCCGCCGCGGTCGACGAGCGCCCAGATCGGCCCGCTCACGTGGCGGCCGAGCGCCTCGTGGATCAGCCGGTCGGCGTCCTCGCCGAGCAGCTTGCGCAGCTCCTCGACGGCGAAGAAGCGTGGCCAGACGCCCTGGAACGCATCCTGCGACACCGCTGCGCCTGCTTCGAATCGTTCGTGAATCATTCGCTCGTCACGTCCGGCGCGGATTGTGCACCCTGCCACAGCGGCTCACGGGGTCAAGCATGGGATCGTCAGCGCCCCGACGGCACGCCGCCGGATGGATCGTCCGATCGAGGCTCGCTCGCGCGTGCGGCGAGGAGCCCCCGGGCGAAGGCCGCGAGCTCGCCCATCGACGCCAGGTGATGAGCGCGCTCCGGCACGGTGAAGGCGTCCGCCGGGAAGCCGCGGCCGCCGACGACGAGGTTGCCGCGCGACGCCGCCAGGCGGTCGCGAAGCGCCAGCACGTCGCGCCCGACCGCCTCGGCGGCGATTTCGATGCTGACCGAGCGCCACACGATCGCCGGCGCATAGCGATCGATCGCCGCCTCCATTGCCCCGGTCGGCACCTCGGGTCCGAGGTTCACGTCGCGGAAGCCGACCTCGGCGAGCACGGTCGCCGCGATCAGCGACGGCAGCACGTAGGGATCGCCCGACACCGCACCCCCGACCGCCAGCGGTGCCGCGGGGTCCGCGACGCGGATCGACGAGCGGATGACGCCGAACGCCTGCAAGCAGGTGTCGACCGCGCGATGCTCGACGACGATGCCTTCGCGGCCCGCGAGCCAGAGCTCGCCGGCACGGCGCAGCGCCTCGCGCACCGGCCCGTCGCCGATCGCCGCCACCGACGCGCCCGCCAGGTAGGAGGACACGATCAGGCTGCGACCGATCCGCCAGTCGTCGCGCGTGAAGGCGTCGAACAGCGCGTCGGCGGTCGCGACCTCGGCCGCCGGGCCGGCGAGCACCAGCTCGTCGAAGCCGAGCAGCTCGGGGCGCTCAAGCTCGAGCCGCGACTCGCGGATGAAGCGCACCGCCTCGGCGACCGGGATGCGGCGGTGGCCGCCGGCCGTGCGCGACGCCTGGATGCGGCCCTCGTCGGCCCAGCGCTTGAGCGACGATTCGCTGACGCCGAGCGCGTCGGCGAGCTCGCGCGGCGTCACGAAGGCCTTGGGGCGGCCGAACATGGGACGATTTGACCGATTAGTGCGCGGAGGTCAAGCTATTTTGGACGGGGTTGACATGATTGGTGGCGGGCCGTATCAAATGGCTGACCGAATTGAACGTATTCTTAAGGGTGGAAAGAGGAGTCCCGAGGATGGACATCAAAACGCTGTTTCCGTTCGCCGCGAGCGGGCCGCCCCGGGGCCCGGTCGACGTCGAGCAGTGCGTGGCGCGGCTCTTCGAGTCGACCTCGGTCGATGCCGGCCAGGTGCCGATGTACCTCGCCGCCCGCCTCGACTCCGGCGAGAGGCGCCTCGCGCTCGCCGTCCTCGAGGAAGCGCTGCGCTGCGTGCTGCACCACCACGGGTCCCGCGTGCGCCGGCAGCGCACGGCGGCGCACGAGGCGCTGCTGTGGATCGCGAGCGACGACGACGCGCCGCCCTTCGCCTTCGTACGCCTCTGCCAGCTCTTCGACCTCGACCCGGGATGGATCCGCGACATGGTGCGCCGTCGGATGCGGCGCGATCGCCTCGAGCCGGCGCGGCCGGTCGAGCGGGCGGCATGAACAGCTCGGCCAACGGCGTACGCTGAGAGCAGACTGCAGAGGAGGACGAGAGATGAAGATCGTCGTCACCGGCGCAACCGGATTCATCGGACGCGCGCTCGTGCAGCGCCTGCTGTCGAGCGGGCACGAGGTCACCGCATGGAGCCGCGACGCGGCACGCGCGCGAGAGAGCCTGCCCGCGCTCTGCGAGGTCGCCGAGGTCGATCCACGACGCGCCGTCGACCCCGAGCGGCTGCGCGGCGTCGACGCCGTGGTCCACCTCGCCGGCGAGAGCGTCGCCGGCGGCCGCTGGTCCGAGGAGCGCAAGCGCGAGATCCACGAGTCCCGCGTCGCGAGCTCGCGCGCGATCGTCGACGCGATCGCGACGCTGCCCGCGGAGGAGCGGCCCCGCGCGCTCGTTGCCGCGTCGGCGGTCGGCTACTACGGCGACCGGGGCGACGCGATCGTCGACGAGACGTCGGGGCCCGGCGACGGCTTCCTCGCCGACCTGTGCGTCGCCTGGGAGGGCGAGGTGCGGCGCGCGGAGGCGCTCGGGGTGCGCGTCGCCGTCGTTCGCATCGGCGTCGTCCTCGGCAGGGACGGCGGCGCGCTGCAGGCGATGCTCGCGCCGTTCCGGCTCGGCGTCGGCGGACGGGTCGGCAGCGGCGCGCAGTGGATGAGCTGGATCCACCTCGACGACCTGGTGTCGCTCTTCCACTTCGCGCTCGAGAACGATCAGGTCGCCGGCGTGCTGAACGGCGTCGCGCCGAACCCCGTGACCAATGCGGAGTTCACGCGCGAGCTCGGCCGCGTGCTCGGCCGTCCGACGCTGCTCCCCGTTCCGGCCGCGGCGCTCAGGCTGATGTTCGGCGAGATGGCGAGCATCCTCCTCGAGGGCCAGCGCGTGCTGCCGCGGCGCGCGCAGGAGCTGGGCTTCACCTTCCTCTGGCCGACGGTGGGACCGGCACTGGCGGAAGCCTGCGGCGACACGGAGCACGAGCTGGTGTTCGAGCAGTGGGTCCCGCGCCCGCCGCAGGAGGTGTTCCCGTTCTTCTCCGACGCGCGCAACCTCGAGAAGATCACGCCCGCCTTCCTCGGCTTCCACGTGCTCGACGTGAAGCCCGAGCCCGTCACCAGCGGCACGGTGATCGACTACAAGCTCACGCTGCGCGGCGTTCCGCTGCGCTGGCGGAGCGTGATCGAGGAGTGGGAGCCGGGACGGCGCTTCTCCGATCGTCAAGTACGCGGCCCGTACCGCAGCTGGCACCACACGCACGAGTTCGAGCCGGTACGCGGCGGCACGCTGCTGCGCGACCGGGTGCGCTACGCGGTCCCGCTCGGTGCGCTGGGCGAGACGCTCGGCGGCGGCCTCGTGCGCCGCGACGTCGAGCGCATCTTCGCCTTCCGGCGGAAGAAGATCGAGGAGATGTTCGGCCGGCCGGCGGGCAGCGGGGGCGACGAGCAGCGTGGCCATGCCGCCTGACGCGCCGCTGCTGCTCACCGGCGCGACCGGCTACGTCGGCGGACGGCTGCTGGCGGAGCTCGAGAAGCGCGGCTGGCGCGTGCGCTGCCTCGCCCGCCGCCCGGAGAATCTCGCGAGCCGGGTCGGGCCGCGTACCGAGGTCGTGCGCGGCGACGTGCTCGACCCCGCGACGCTCGGCGGCGCGCTGCGCGGCGTGCGGACCGCGATCTACCTCGTGCACGCGATGGGCTCTCCCGGCTCGTTCGTCGAGGAGGACCGCCGCGGCGCGCGGAACTTCGCCGCCGCCGCGCGCGACGCCGGCACCGAGCGCATCGTCTACCTGGGCGGTCTCGGCGACCGCGAGTCCTCGCTGTCCGATCACCTGCGCAGCCGGCACGAGGTCGGCGACCTGCTGCGCCGGTCGGGCGCGCAGGTGATCGAGCTGCGCGCCTCGATCGTGCTCGGCTCCGGCAGCCTCTCCTTCGAGATGGTCCGCGCGCTCGTCGAGCGCCTGCCCGTGATGATCACGCCGCGCTGGGTCGCGACGCCGGCGCAGCCGATCGCGATCGGCGACCTGCTCGCGTACCTCGTCGCCGCGATCGACCTCGCGGTCGAGGGCGACCGCGTGTACGAGATCGGCGGTGCGGACCGCGTTTCGTACGGCGACCTGATGCGCGAGTACGCGCGCCAGCGCGGGCTCCGGCGCCTGATGATCCGCGTGCCCGTGCTGACCCCGCGCCTGTCGAGCCTGTGGCTCGGGCTGGTGACGCCGCTCTACGCGCGGGTCGGCCGCAAGCTCGTCGACAGCATCCGCCACGCGACCGTCGTGCACGACGACGCGGCGCTGCGCGACTTCGCGATTCGCCCGCGCGGCTTCCGCGCCGCGATCGCCGACGCGCTGCGCGACGAGGACGCCGACTTCGCCGCGACGCGCTGGTCCGAGGCGCTCTCGTCGTCGGGGCGGGCGCGCGAGTGGCGGCGGGCGCGCTTCGGCAGCCGGCTCGTCGACTCGCGCGCCGTGCACGTGCCGGTGCGCTGAGTCGCCGGAGCTACGCCGTATCGCGCGCCGCGGCCCGCGCCCGGCCCGCGTCGCGGCCGTCCGCGAGCAGGGCGCGCAGCGCGTCCGCGGTGGGCGTGCCGCCCCGGCGCGCGAGCTCCGTCGGCGTGCCGAGCGCAACCACCTCGCCGCCGCGGTCGCCGCCCTCCGGCCCGAGGTCGACCACCAGGTCCGCCGCGGCGATGAAGTCGAGGTTGTGCTCGACGACGACGATCGTCGCGCCGCGGCGCACCATCGCCCACAGCACGTCGATCAGGCGGGCGACGTCGGCCAGGTGCAGGCCGGTCGTGGGCTCGTCGAACAGCAGCAGCCGGCGGCCGTCGCCGGTGCCGCCGTCGCCCGTGAAGCTCGCGAGCTTGAGCCGCTGCGCCTCGCCGCCGGACAGCGTCGAGGTCGGCTGGCCGAGCGTCAGGTAGCCGAGGCCGACCGCGCGCAGCGCGGCGAGGCGGCCGCGGATCCGCTGCTCCGCCGCGAAGAAGTCGTGCGCCTCGTCGATCGTCATGGCGAGGACGTCGCCGACGCTCTTGCCGCGGTAGCGGACGTCGAGCACGTGCGGCTTGAAGCGCGCGCCGCCGCACGCGTCGCACTGCACGACGAGGTCCGCCATGAAGTGCATCTCGAGCGTCACCGTGCCGATGCCGCAGCACTCCTCGCAGCGGCCGCCGGACGCGTTGAAGGAGAAGTGGCCGGCGGGCACGCCGGCGAGGCGCGCGGCCGGCGTCGCGGCGAAGACGCGGCGGATCTCGTCGTATGCCTTGAGGTACGTCGCCGCGTTGGAGCGCGCGGAGCGGCCGACCGGCGCCTGCGTCATCAGGACGACCTCGTCGAAGGCGTCGAAGCCCGTGAGCCGGTCGCAGGCGCCGGCCTCGACGCCCTGCCCCTGCATGCGGCACCAGCCGGCGTAGAGCACCTGCTCGACGAGCGTCGACTTGCCCGAGCCCGAGACGCCGGTCACGCAGGTGAGCCTGCCGTAGGGGAACGTCACGGTGACGTCCTTCAGGTTGTTCTCGCGCGCGCCGTGCACCGTGCAGCCGTCGATCCGCGCGCGTCCGCCCGCCCTCGCATTGCGCACGGTCGGCAGCGGCAGCCGCTCCGGCTCGTCGCCGCCGAGGCGTTCGGCGCGCGATCCGAGCAACCGGCCGGTCGTGGAGGTCGCGGCCGGCATCGCGTCCGGGGGCCCCGCGTACATCACCCGCCCGCCGCGTGCGCCGCCGCCGGGTCCGAGGTCGAGCACGTGGTCGGCGCCCTGGATCACGACCGGGTCGTGCTCGACCAGCACGACCGTGTTGCCGGCCGCGGTCAGCTTGCGCAGCACGCCGAGCAGGCGCTGCGAGTCGCGCGCGTGCAGGCCGACGGTCGGCTCGTCGAGGCAGTAGAGCGTGTCGGTGAGCTTCGCGCCGAGCGCGCTCGCGAGGTGGATGCGCTGCGCCTCGCCGCCGGACAGCGTCCGCGCCTGCCGCGCGAGCGTCAGGTACTCGAGCCCGACCGCGACCAGGTAGCCGAGGCGCGAGCGGATCTCCTCGAGCAGCGCCGCGACGCGCGCCTGCTTCGGCACGTCGAGCGCGAGCCTGCCGATCCACGCGAGCGCCTCTCCGATCGGCAGCGCGGTGAGCTCCGCGATGTCGAGCCCGCCGACGCGCACGGCGAGCGCCTCGGGCCGAAGCCGCCGTCCGCCGCACGCTTCGCAGGGCGTGTAGCCGCGGTAGCGCGCGATCAGGATGCGGACGTGGGTCTTGTAGCGCTTGCGCTCGAGCCATTTGAAGAAGCCGCGCACGCCGGGAAAGCGATGCGCCCCGCGCCTCCGGCCCGGCGCGTCGTGCGGCTCGCCGTCGAGCACGAAGTCGCGCTCCTCGGCCGTGAGCTCGCCGTACGGGACGCCGGTGCGGACGCCGAGCCGCCTGGCCGCGCGCAGCATCCAGTCCTGCAGCTCCTGGTTCGCGGGCGTGGTGAACGGCGCCACGGCGCCGTCCTCGAGCGTGACGCGCGGGTCGGGGATCACCTTGTCGAGGTCGAGGCCGGTGACGCGGCCGAAGCCCTCGCACGCGGGGCAGGCGCCGAGCGGGCTGTTGAAGGAGAAGAGCTGTGGCGTCGGCTCGGGCAGCTCGCGGCCGCAGCCGCGACAGGAGAAGCGGCGGTCGAGGTCGAGGACGCGCTCGCGCTCGCCGCCGGCGTCGCGTGCGTCGCGTGCGGGCTGGACGACGAGGCGTACGCGGCCGCGCGCGAGCGCGAAGGCGCGCTCGAGGCACTCGCGCTGGCGCGCGCCGCTCGCCGAGCCCGCGACCAGGCGGTCGAGCAGCACGGGCAGCACGGTGCCGGCCGGCGCGTACGAGATCGCTCCGTCGGCCGCGAGCGCGGCGCCGTCCGGGCCGTCGACGCCGTCTCGGGCGCCCGCGTGCGGCGCGCCGCGGCGCGGCCTGCGCCCCGCCCGTCGACGCTCGC
>JBFMAS010000579.1:0-19141 GCA_040755575.1 Thermodesulfobacteriota bacterium | reverse complement strand
CGACCTCCCGGGCGGCCGGGGCGAGCGGCGCGCCGACGTCGCCGCCCGACGCGCCCGGGCTCGCGGCGAGCTCGGCCAGCTCGGGGCCGAGCACGGCGGCGTCGACCACCACCGGCTCGCCCCGCGCGACGCTCGCCGAGGCGCGCAGCACGACGCGCGACAGCACGTTGTCGAGCTCGCGCACGTTGCCGGGCCACGGGTAGCGCGCGAGGGCGACGAGCGCCTCGCGCGTCAAGCGCACGGGTCCGAGGCCGAGGCGGCGGCGCGCGAGGTCGCAGAAGTAGCCGGCGAGGATCGGGATGTCGTCGCGGCGCTCGCGCAGCGGCGCGACGCGCCCGGAGCTGCTGCGTCTCGTCGATCTGGCGTCCAAGGTCGAGCGCGTGCACGGCGCGAAGCCGTCCTGCCCCCGCGGCCTCGCGGCTCACCTGGCGACGATGTCGGAGGAGGTCGAGGGGCACCTCGCGAAGGAGGAGCAGGTGCTCTTCCCGCTCATCGTCGCCGGGGTCGGCGAGCGCGCCCGCATGCCGATGCACGTCATGATGCTCGAGCACGAGGACCACGGCGAGAGCCTGCGCCGCACGCGCGAGCTGACCGCGAACCTGGTTCCGCCGCCCGAGGCGTGCACCTCGTGGAGGGCGCTCTACCTCGGCCTCGAGCAGCTCGAGGCGGAGCTCTTCGAGCACATCCACCTCGAGAACAACGTGCTCTTCCCGCGCGTCCTGAACGAGTGACTTCGGGGCGGAGCGCGTCTTTGCGCGCTGCGTCGAGTGTCGGTCGATCGCCCTAGCCAGCCTCGACGGCCCGTCGTACAAAGGCAGCCGGAAGGAGGCTCTCCGCATGGCTGCCGCGCGACGCGAGTACAAGATCATCTCGGCCGACTCTCACACGGTCGAGCCGCCCGACCTCTGGGAGAAGTGGCTCGAGCGCAAGTACCTCGACACGGCGCCGAAGCTGGTCGACGACGGCGACGGCGGCCACGCCTGGATCTACATGGGCGCGCAGACCGCCGAGCCGCTCGGCCTCGTCACCTGCGTCGGGACGCACCCCGAGGAGCTCAAGTGGACGGGCAAGCGCTACGGCGACAACATCCACCCGTCCTGCCACGACGGCGGCGAGCGCCTGAAGATCATGGACCAGGACGGCGTCGACGCGGAGATGCTCTACCCGCCGCAGCGCGCGATGCTGACCTTCATGAAGAACAAGGACAGGGACGCGCACCTGGCCGGCATCCGCGCCTACAACCGCTGGCTCAAGGAGGGCTTCTGCGCGCCCGACCCGGAGCGCCTGATCGGCATCTTCCAGATGCCGAACGTCGGCATCGAGACCACCGTCGCGGAGCTCGAGCGCGCGAAGAAGGAGGGCTTCCGCGGCGTCGCGATCTCGGCGTGGCCGTCGGGCGGCGACAACCTGCGGCCCGAGGACGATCCCTTCTGGGAGCGCGCGGCGGACCTCGACATGCCGGTCAGCATCCATCTTTTGCTTGCCGCGCAGCAGACCAAGACCGTGGCGTCGAAGGCGGCCGCGGTGGCGATCGGCGCCACCGCGTTCTCGCTCACCATGCCGCTCATCACCGAGATGATCTTCCAGGGCGTGTTCGACCGCTTCCCGAAGCTGCGCATGGCCGCGGTCGAGACCGGGGTCGGCTGGATCCCGCACTTCCTCGAGATGACCGACGACCGCTACTGGCGGAACCGGATCTGGGCCGGCACCAAGCTCAAGAAGGTGCCGAGCGACTACTTCCGGGACCACTGGCTCGCGACCTTCATCGTCGACCGCAGCGGCGTCGTGGTGCGCCACCAGGTGGGCGTCGACAACATGGCGTGGTCGACCGACTTCCCGCATCACGGCAACGACTGGCCGTACTCGCGGCGCGTGATCGACTCGCTGTTCGCCGACGTGCCGGAGGAGGAGCGGCGGAAGATCGTGTGCGACAACGCCGCGCGCTTCTGGGGGCTCAGCGAGGAGCGCTGGGGAAGCTGAGCTCCTGCCCCGGCCGCGGCCCCGGCGCCGGATCTTGCTCGGCGGAGCATTCCGGCGCCGGCGCGCCGGTGCTAGATCACGGATCGTGCACCCCTCGATCCCCTCGGCAGGCGACCTCACGGTCGAGCGCTACTTTGCGCTTGCCCGTGCGGGCGCGTTCGAGCCCGACGAGCGCGTCGAGCTCCTCGAGGGGGTGGTGGTGCCGATGGCTCCGCAGAATCCGCCGCACTCGGCAGGCGTGACGGCCGTGGACTACGCAGTGCGGGCGGTCGTGGGCGACCGGGCAGTCGTACGCGTCCAGCAGCCGTTGATCGCAGGCGTGAGATCGGTTCCCGAGCCGGACCTCGCCCTGGTCGAGCCGCCGCGCGCGCGGTACGAGAGCGCGCATCCCGAGACCGCCCTGCTCGTCGTCGAGGTCGCGCAGCACTCGCTCGCGAGCGACCGCCTCGTCAAGGCTCGCCTCTACGCGAGCGCCGCGATCCCCGAGTACTGGATCGTCCGGCCGGAGGACGCCTGCGTCGAGGTGTTGCGCTCGCCGGATGTCGGCGCGAAGTGCTACCGCGAGCACGCGGTGGTGCGCCGTGGCGACCGGATCGTGCTGGTCTCGTTCCCCGACGCGACGGTCGCGGTATCCGATCTTCTGCCCGGCGAGCCGCCCGACGACGCGCTCTGAGCGGACGCACGGCTCGGCAAGCGAGCGCGCCAGAGATCAGGAAGGCGGCGGATCCGCGCACGCCGTCGGTGCGCCGCTGTCGCGCGCGAAGAACTTCTTGCCGTTCGAGCCGTCGTGCTTGACGACGCCGCCGAAGCGCAGGCAGTAGCGGTCGGGGCCGGTGCCGAGCTCGAGCGTGACGTCGATCGGGTCCTGGCGCTCGCCGGCGGCGAGGTCGAAGTCGAGCACCGTCGGGCCGCGGCCGAGACACACGGCGCGGATCGTGCGCGTGCTGCGGATCTGCACCACGCTGCACGTGCCGTCGTCGAGCTGGCGGTCGGCGTAGCGCCAGCTTCCGGTCTTGCGCCCGGTCCAGTTCTGGCAGGGCAGCTCGGTCGTGTGCGACTCGCCGGTCGCGGCGCTGGTGAAGGTGAGGCGGGCTCCGCCGCCGCCCGCGCCCTCGCAGGTCGGGTCGCCGGCGCTGCCCGGCGGTGAGATCGCGAGGTCGGCGCTGCGCGCGGTCAGCACGATGCGGTTGCGCTTCTCCTGATCCGCATGGCTGTCGATGACGAGCCGCTTGCCGGGCAGCAGCGCGTCGACCGCGCCCGCCGAGGAAGGCGCCGTCGCGGCCAGGGCGGCGAGCGCTATCGCGAGCACGTGCTTCGACATCGTGCGGCGGGGAGAGCAAGCGCGGTGCCCGCTCGAGCGCGCTCGACGCGACGCCGCGGTCCCGCACGCGTGCGACGTCGTGCGCTCCCGCCGAGCGGGCGCGCGCGACGCGCGGGCGGATGCGCTGGCGTAGCCGCTACGGTCGCCTGCTCCCGGCGGCGGCGCGCGGCGCGCTCGGCACCACCTCCACCTGCACCACGCTCCACGTCCGCGGCTGGTGGAACAGGCTGCGCCCGATCACCTCGGGCGAGGTCACCGTGAAGCGGAACGACTCGACCACGTCGAGCGGCGTCATGCCCTCGCGCACCAGGATCCGCGCGCCGTAGATGCCCGGCACGAGGCCGCACGACGGCCAGTGCATGCGCAGCTCCGCCGTGCCGACGGCCAGCGGCAGCGGCTGGCGGTCGGCGGACGACATCAGGTGGAGCACGCGCTCGGCGTCGCCTCCCATGCCGTTGACGATCACCGTCATGGCCGCGTCGGCGATCGGCCGGCGTACCTTGCAGCGGACGCACAGCGTCGCCGGCCGCCCGGTGACGGGCCCGCGCAGCGTCTCCCCGTCCGGTCCCACGAGCCACACCGACTCGACGTCGACGCCGATGCTCGCGGTCTCGGGCTTCGGCGGCAGGTCGAGCCGCCCGTCGCCGCCGAGCGTCGCGCCGAAGTCGTCCTCCTCGTAGCGCCGCAGCACGTCGGGCGTCGGGCCCTCGCAGACGAGCTCGCCGGCGCGGAGGTAGACCGCGCGCTCGCACACGTTCAGCACCGCGTGCGGGTTGTGCGACACCAGGATGAACGCCGTGCCGCGCTCGCGGAGCTGCGCGAGGCGCTGGAAGCACTTCTGGCGAAAGCGCGCGTCGCCGACCGCGAGCACCTCGTCGACCAGCAGCAGGTCGGGCTCGGTGTGCACCGCGCAGGCGAAGCCGAGCCGCGCCGCCATGCCGCTCGAGTAGGTCTGCACGGGCGCGTCGATCGCCTCGTCAAGCTCTGCGAAGGCGATCACGGAGTCGAGGCGCTCGCGGATCTCGGGCGTCGGCACGCCGAGGATCGCCATGTTGGCGAAGATGTTCTCGCGCCCGCTCAGGACCGGGTCGAAGCCCGCGCCGAGCGCGATCAGCGGCGCGACGCGTCCGCGGATCCGGATCACGCCGGTGTCCGGGCGGATCAGCCCGCCGATCATGCGCAAGAGCGTCGTCTTGCCGGCGCCGTTCGAGCCGACGAGGCCGATCGCCTCGCCGCGCTCGAGACGCAGGCCGACGTCGCGCACCGCCCAGAACTCGCCCTTGCGCAGCCGGTCGGTGTGACGCCGGCCGCCGGTCAGCTCGCCGACCACGTCGCGCACGCCGTAGAGCAGCGAGCGGTCGAGCGCGCGGCAGAACTTCTTCGACACGCCGTCGATGCGCAGGGTCGGGGCGGCCATCAGCTTCCCACCCGCTCGACGACGAACGGCATCGCGACCCGGAAGACGACCCAGGTGACGAGCAGGCCGACGAGCGAGGCCCCGGTCACGACCGCGAAGCCGAGCGGGTCGGACACGACGCCCGTCGTCGCGAGCTCGCGCGTCGTCACGAGCAGCGGCGTGACCGGGTTCCAGTGGACCAGCGTCGCGAAGCTGCCGCTCTCGGGCACCGGATAGACGACCGGCGTCAGCAAGAGCCAGGTCCCGGTGAGCAGCGCGAGCCCGCGCGAGACGTCGCGGTAGAGCAGCCCGATCGGCGCCAGGAAGAGCCCGACGAGCGTGCCGAACAGGATCAGGCTCAGCAGCGCGAGCGGGGCGAGCGCGACGGTCGAGGCGACCGGCACGGCGAACCACCAGAACAGCGCCACGACGAGGAGCAGCTTGACGAGCAGGTTGACGCCGATCTCGATCAGCTTCGCGAGCACGATCGACTCGCGCGGGAAGTTGACCCGCGCGAGCATCGAGCGCGCCGCGGCGACGCCCGCGACCGGTCCGTTCATCGCCTCGACGAACGCCTGCCAGAGCGACGTGCTGAACATGACGTAGGCCGGGTAGGGGATGTCGGTGGCGCCGACGCGGATCACGTTCGCCTGGTTCGCGAGCGTGAAGCCCGCGGCGAGCACGATCGGCGGGATGAAGGCCCAGGCGACGCCGAGCAGCGACTGGCGGTACTGCGCGCGCAGATCGCGCAGCGCGAGCTGCCAGGCGAGCGAGCGCGAGGCGCGCACTGCTCCGAGCATCTCGCGCGCGAGCCGGACGGGATGCCGGAGGCTGCTCTCGGCCGTGTAGACGACCTCGTCGTCGTCGCCGGGCCGCTGCGTGCGGCCGCCGTGCGTCCGCTGCACGAGCGTGAGGGTCGAATCAGATCGCATGACGGCTCGCATGCGCCGCGAGCGCGGCGTTCAGGCGGCGGTCGACCCGGTTCAGCGCCCGCTCGAGGTAGCCGGCGGCGGGCCGCGGCAGCAGCCGCCGCGACAGCGGCCCGGTGATCACCATGTGCCGGCGCCAGCCGAGCCGCTCCGTGCGACGACGGAAGTAGTCGTCCTCGGTCAGGTCCCACTTGGCGCGCAGGTGCTCGAGGCTCGCGCGCTCCCACGCGTCGCTCCAGCGCAGCATGAAGTACGGCATGTCGCGCACCCGCAGCCACGTGCCGAAGACGTAGGTCACGAGCGACGACGGCTCGAGCCAGATCGTGCCGCCGATCTGCTGCACCGACATGCACAGGTCGACGTGCTCCTTCGTGCTGAGCAGCTTCTCGTCGAGCGGACCGAGCCGGTCGAACACGCTCGTGCGCACGAGCATGCAGTGGAACTCGGCGAGGCGCGTGGGCGCGCGCACGAGCCGGTGGCGCTCGTCCGCGACCTTGCGGCCCTGCAGGTAGACGTCCTCGACGATGTGGCGTCGCCTGCGACCGTCCTCGACGTCCTCGCGGACGCCGCACGCGCCGCCGGCGAAGTGGATCGTCTCGTGCACCGGCGTGCCCTGGCAGATGAGCGGCGTCACCACGTCGGCGCCGGTCTCGTCGGCGCACGCGACCAGCGCCTCGAGCCAGCCGGGCGTCACCTCGACGTCGTTGTCGACGAACGCGACGTACGGCGTCGTCGCGCCGCGCAGGCCGATGTTGCGCGCCTGGTTGGGCGTCAAGTATATGTCGCTGCGGATGAGCTGGAAGCCGTGCGAGATCGCCATTCGCTGCAGATGGTCGCGTTCGGCGGCCGGGGAGCCGCCGTCGACGTAGATCAGCTTGTACGGCGGCTCCGTCTCGGCGAGCAGGCTCTCGAGCGAGGCCTTCGCGTGGCCGAAGCGTTCGCGCGGAACGCAGATGATCGTCACCTTCGGTCGAGCCATGTCCTCCTCTTCGTGGCGGCGTGCGCGTCGTCCCAGCCGCGAAACGACACGACGAGACGGCGCGCGATGCGGCACGTCCGGTACAGCGGCAGGATGCGCTCGCCGTAGACGCCGAACTGGCAGTGCACGACGTCGTACGGTGCGCGCCCGAGCAGCGGGATCGCCGGCAGCAGCGCGGAGCGCCCGCCGTCGCGATCCGCGAGCGCGGCGATGGCGCGCGCCGACATCAGGGGGTCGAGATGCGCGCGCCTCGCATGCAGCGCGATGCCCTTCAGCAAGCGCGTGACGCGGCCGCCCCGCGCACTCGGCACGACCCGCGTCCGAGCGAGCATGCCGTAGCGCGCGACGTCGGGATGCTGCGGCAGCAGCGGCGGTGGCGGGCCGTCGAGCGCCAGGACGTCGACCTCGTGGCCACGGTCGAGCAGCCCCGTCGCCTGGTTCAAGACGAAGGTCTCCGAGACGAGCGGGAAGCGGCCCACCACGAAGGCAACGCGCAGCGACTCCGTTCCGAGCATGGCCAACAAGCGTCGTTCCGTGCGCTCGGTGAACGGGGCAGCCGTGGGCCGCGGCCATGCGGGCCCGATCGCACGCGACAGATCGTAACGGTGCGCGGGGGCGGTGGGAACCCGGGCTCGGCCGAGCCGATCCCCGAGACGCCGGGCTCAGCCGGCCAGCAGCGAGGGCGCGCGGGAGGCGGGCGCCGCGGCGAACGGCGCCGGCACGACGCACGCGGCCCGCTCGGGATCGAGCCCGCTCTCACGGGCGGCCGCCATGCCGACGAGGCCGCCTTCGAGCCTGCCGCACGCGCGGCCCCGGCATGCGGCGAGCTCACCGACCACCTCGGCGTACCGCTCGTCGCCGGGACCGCAGCTCCGCGGGTGCATCTCGTCCGGGTCGCGCGCGACGTCGAGGACGATGCAGCGGCCGTCGTTCCAGCGCGCGTACTTGACGTCCGGGGTGCGGAGGCCGGTCCAGCCTTCCTTCGGGTTGAACATCACCCAGAACTCCAGGAGCACGCGGTCGCGCCACGGCAGCTCGGGCTCGGCCGAGAACAGCGGCGTCATCGAGCGCCCGTCGACCTCGGCGGGAACCGGGGCGCCGGCGAGCTCGGCGAAGGTCGGCGCGAGGTCGTGCGTCGCGACGAGGGCGTCGCTCTTGCCCACCCGTACGCCGGGTCCGCGCACGTAGAGCGGCACGTGCGAGGCTTCCTCGTACGGCTGCCCCTTGCCGGCGTCGAGGCCGTGCTCGCCCATGAAGACGCCGTTGTCGGTGGTGAAGAAGACGTACGTGTCGTCGAGCACGCCGCGGCGCTCGAGCGCGTCGAGGACCTGCGCGACGCCTTCCTCGACCGCGAGCATCATCTCGAGGCGCGTGCGGACGAGCTTCGCCGTCTCGTCCCGGTCGCCCTCGAACGACCGCGGCCAGTCGATGTCGACCGCATCGAAGCGGTGCCGGTGGCGCGGAGCGGACTGGAACGGTCCGTGCGGCGCGAGCGGCGCCCACACGGCGACGAACGGCTCGGGTGCGGCCGCGACGAAGCGGGTCGCCTCGGCGGCGTAGAAGTCGACGTCGTAGACGGATCGCACCTTGCGCTGCTCGCCGTCCTCGCGCAGCACCTCGAACGCGCCGCGCGACGTCATGCGCACGCCCGACGACCAGCGATCCCAACCGGGCGGCACGTAGGCGAGCCCGGGACCGTAGCCGTTCACGTACTTGCCGAAGTACCCGGTCGTGTACCCCGCGCGCTGGAGCCAGGTGGCGAAGGTCTCGCGCTCCCGGCCTCGCACGTGGAACGGCTTCAGGAAGTTCCCGGTGACGCCGTGGTTGTGCGCGTACTTGCCGGTCAGGATGCTCGCGCGCGAGGGCGCGCAGACCGGCGTCGTCACCACCATGCCGAGCTCGAGCCCGCCGTCCGCGACCATGCCGCGCAGGCGCGGCAGGTACGCCATCAGGCGCGGGCTCAGGTCGTCGGTCAGGATGAGGACGATGTTCGGACGCGACGCGGCCGCCGCGCTCGATGCGAGGAGGAGCAGCAGCAGCGCGGCGGCAGGGAGCCGTCGGCACATCGTACGAGTTCTGCCGCAACTGCGCGCCGCCGTCGAGCACGCGCGTCGGGCCGCGTCACGCCGCGGCCGGCGCCGGCAGCGAGTACAGGTCGACCGCATTGAGCCCGAGGATGCGCTCCTGCGCCGACGCCGGCAGGCCGTGCATCGCCTCGCGCAGCTCGCCGACGACGCCCGGGATCTTCGCGTCCGGGTGCGGGTAGTCGCTCGCCCAGATGATGCGGTCCGCGCCGACGAGCGGGCTCTCGGCGGTGAAGCGCAGCGTCGACTCGTCGGGGTCGAACGAGATCCAGCACTGGCGTTTGAAGTACTCGGACGGCTTCATCTTCATCTGCGGCACGTCCCACGGGAAGATCTCGAGGTGGTGGTCCAGGCGCTCGAGCCACGGCACGATCCAGCCGCCGTTCGCCTCGAGGAAGATCACCTTGAGCTTCGGGAAGCGCTCGAGCGTGCCGCCGCAGATCAGCATGGTGAGCGTCGTCTGCATGTCGAAGACGTTCGACAGCGCCTGGGTGAAGAAGATGTTCTGGATGCCGACGACGCCGCTCATCTCGGCCTCCTGGCCCGCTGCGTACATCCCCTTCGCGCCCGGGGCGACGAACGTCGCGAAGCCGAGGTCGCGGCACGCGCCCGGCATGTCGTTGGCGAGGTAGGGGTGGAAGCCGACCGTCAGGTCGAGGTCGGAGAGCGTGGCCCAGAGCCGATCGTAGACGGGATCGCAGAAGAACTTGTTGCCGATCGACGGGTTCGGGCGCATGAAGACGCCGACCAGGCCGAGGTCCTTCGCCTTCTTCGCCATGCGCACCGCGCGCTCGACGTCCGTCTGCACGATCGACGCGATGCCGAACAGGCGCGTCGGCGAGTGCCGGCAGTAGTCGGCGAGCCAGCGGTTGTAGGCGTCGCCCTGCGCCTCGGCGAAGTCGAGGTCCTTGAAGCCCGACAGGCCGAGGAAGAGGGTGGGGTAGACGACCGCCTGCTGGATGTCGTCGGTCGCCATCTCCCTGAGGCGCTCGTCCGGCTTGTACGCGCCCGGCTTGACCTCGCTGTACTTGAGCTCGCCGCGCTGCGCGCGCAGCCGGTCCTCGAGCGACAGCCCGCCCGTTCCCGCGAGCGCCATGAAGTTGGCGTTCGAGACGCGCCCCTGGAAGTGCAGCCACTCGCTGCCGTCGGACCTGGTCTCGATGTGGAAGCAGTGCTCGCGGTACTTCGCGGGGATGTACTCGAGCATCGCGGTCGGGTGCTCGAGGACGTGGCCGTCGGCGTCGACGATGCGCTGCTGCATGGCGGAGCCCTTCTGCCGCGTCCGGGGCGGCTGCCTTGTCTGGCCAACGGATATTCGGAGCGCCGGCGGGACGCAACGCCGCCCCCAGGGCGCGCGCTCAGTAGCGCTCCAGCGTCAAGACACGGATCGGCTCGCGGTCAGCGAGGCGAAGTACACCCGGCCGTCCGGGCCGACCGCCACGTCCTCCGGGCAGCCCGCGTCTGCCAGCAGGCCGGGCTGGCCGTCGCCGCCGAGCGGCTGGCCCGGCCGGCGATGCTGACGATGCTGCCCTCGCGGTCGACGAGCCGGATGCGATTGCCGAGCATGTCGCCGATGAACACCTGACCCTCGGCTCCCTGGGCGACCCCGCACGCCGAGTAGAGACGTGCTCGCGTCGCCGGCCCGCCGTCGCCGGCGTAGGCGCCGACGATGCCCATCGGTAGGCCCGCCACGTGGCTCAGCGTCTGGTCCGCCTCGATCCGCAGCACGCGGTTCATCCCGGACTCGCCGATCAGCACGGTGCCGTCGGGAGCGGCCTCGACGGACGACGGGATGCCGAGCCCCGCGGCGGTCGCCGGTCCTCCGACGCCGTCGGCGTTGAAGCCGGAGCCTCCGGCGACCGTGGTGACGACGCCGTCGACGTCGACCTTGCGGACGCGCTCCGATCCGACCCCTTTGCCCGCGCAGAGCAGCGAGAGCAGGGCCGACTCGGTGAAGAAGACGTTGCCGTCGGCATCGACGGACGACTTGTTGGGTGCGAGCAGCCGGGCGTCGAGCGCCGCGCCGCCGTCGCCGGAGTGCCCCGCGGCTCCCGTGCCGGCGATCACCGTCCGCGCTCCGAGCCGGTCGATCGACCGGCCCGCGGCGGATCGGGCGAGGCATGCGTGAGCTCGCGCCTCGGGAAGCGCGACGACCCGGTCGCCGTCCGGAGGTAGCGGCTCCCGGCCGCCGACCGTCGCAGACCGGCTGGTCGCCTCGCCGCGCGCCGGGGCGCCTCGGCGACACCAGGCCGCCCTGGCTCGGCGAGGTGTCCCACCGGAATTTTTATTGACAGCGGTGGGTCGCGCGCCATAGAGACGAGCGCCCGTCGAGGCGGAGCCCGGAGCCGGCGCCTCGTGCCGGCCCTTGCCGAGCGGAACGAAGGAGGCGCCCATGCGTGTCGAGATCCGCAATCACCTGACCGACGTTTCGTCCCCCAGGACCCGCAAGCTGGCGCGTTGCGCGGTCCTCGCCGCCGTGGCGTGGTGCTCGAGCGCCGCGCCTGCGCGCGCACTCGTCCCCGGCGACCTCTGCACCGGCAATCCCTGCGTCGTCGGGACGGACGTCGTGATCGACGCGGACGCCGCGCTCGACTTCGGCGTGACGACGGATCTGCGGTTCGCGCCCGGCGTGAGGGTGCTCCTCCAGAACGGCTCGACGGCCGCGTTCAGCGCGGGCTCGATCGTCATTGGCTCCGGCGCCCGGTTCTCCAGCGATGCGCCCGGGTCGTCCCTCTACTTCTCGGCCGACGCGACGACCATCGAAATCGGGGTGGGAGGCGCGCCGGCGAGCTTCGTGCTGCGCGACGGCGTCGAGGTGGGTTTCTTCGCGGAGGGCGACTGTACGGTAAATGCCAGGGCGGACGTCAGCGGCTCGCAGCAGGAAGGCGGGGTCTTCTACATCCAGTCGTTCGGCGACGTCCTGTTCAGGGGCAACGTCGTCGCCGACGGCTCGAGGGACGGCCAGTACAACGCGGGCGCCGTGGATTTCGACGCCGACGGAAGCCTGGTCGTGGACGGGAAGCTGCGCGCGCGAGGATACGGGCCGGATTCGGGCTACGTCCTCATGCGGGGTGCGGAGGTACACCTGATGGGCGGGATCGACGTCAAGCCCAAGGTCGGCTACGGCGGTACGGTCGAGGTCTCGGCGGCCGCGGCCGACGTGACCCTCGACGCGAAGATCGACGCCGGCGGGCGGCGAGCGCCCGACGACGCGGGGGGCAACAACTGCGGCGGCGGCATCATCCAGCTGATGGCGGCGCAATCGATCGCGCTCAACGCCAAGGCCTCCGTCCGGGGCGGCGGGCCCGGCGGGTGCTCGGGCGGCAGCTTCACGGCGCAGGCGGGCGCGAACTTCGTGTGGCGCGAAGCGGGCAGATCCGGGCCTCGACGCCCGGGTTCATCAGCATCGGCGGCAGCGTAGCCCTGCGTCTTGGCCGGAGGCCCTCGGGGCCACGACGCGGACGCCTCGGCCGAGTGGCGGCCGGAGGGGCTCGGCATGCGGTGCCGCGGCGGCGATCGAGGGTGGGCGCCAGATCCCCGATCGACAGCAGCGCGCGCGATGATCTACGACTCGACGGACGTTCCCCCCGAGCCAGGAGATCCTCGTGCCGAGCCGCTTGCTGCATTCCCTCCTCTCCGTCGCCCTGCTGGTCGCCGCGCCAGCCGCGGCGCGCGCGATCGACGTCCAGCCCGGGATCGCGATGATCGCGGTGACCGGAACCGAGCCCGGGACGGAGGTGGTCGCCGTCGACCGGCGCGGCAGCGAGCTGCGCGGCGTCACCGACCGCTTCGGCAGCTTCCTGTTCCGCGAGCTCGCGCAGGGCGAGGACTACACGGTGCGGGCCGACGACGGCAGCCCGCCGGTGGTCACGCGCGTGCTGCGCTTCGCGGACCGCCCCGACCCGAGCCTGTACCGCTCGCAGGTTCTGCATCCGGGATTCCAGTACATCCAGACGCGGGACGGCACGCTGCTCGCGGCGATGGTGCGGCTTCCTGCCGGCCCGGGACCTTTCCCCACCGTGGTCGAGTACTCGGGCTACGCGGTCGCCGATCCCGAGCGCACCGAGCCGACGTCGCTCCTCGCGGGCGTGCTCGGCTACGCGACGGTCGGCGTCAACATGCGCGGCTCCGGCTGCTCGGGCGGGGTGTTCGACCTGTTCGACCTGCCGACCACCGCGGACGGCTACGACGTGATCGAGACCGTCGCCGCGCAGCCGTGGGTGAAGGGCGGCAAGGTCGGCATGATCGGCATCTCGTTCTCGGGCATCAGCCAGCTCTTCGTCGCCGGCGCGCGGCCGCCGTCGCTCGCCGCGGTCACGCCGCTGTCGGTGATCGCCGACATCTACGAGTCGCCGGGCTATCCCGGCGGCATCTTCAACAACGGCTTCGCGCAGTCGTGGCTGCAGGACCGCGCCAACGACGCGCGACCCGCCCCCGAGGGCGGGCAGGGCTGGGCGGTCAAGCGTGTACAGAGCGGCGACGCGGTCTGCCTCGCGAACCAGAAGCTCCGGCTGCAGACCGAGGACCCGGTCGAGGTGACGCGCAGCTATCCGTACTACACGCCGGAGCTGATGGACCGCCGCTCGCCGGTGCGCTGGGTGCGGGACATCAAGGTGCCGGTGCTGTTCTCCAGCACCTGGCAGGACGAGCAGACGGGCGGCGGCTTCGCGAGCATGCTGTCGTCGCTGCCGCGCCGGCGCGACGTCAAGATCAACGTCCTGAACGGGGTGCACTCGAGCACGCTCGAGCCCGAGGTGCTTTGGCGCTGGCACGCCTTCCTCGAGCTCTACGTCGCCGGACGCGTGCCCGACCAGAGCCTGCTGCCGGTGATCGCTCCGGTCGTGGTGCAGACCATCCTGGGCGGCAACCCGCCGACCCCGCCGCTGCCGCCGAGCCGCTTCGCCGGCATCGACGACGTCGCGGCCGCGCGGGCGCTGTTCGAGTCCGATCCCCACGTGCGCGTGCTGTTCGAGAACGGCGCCGGCTCGTCGACGCCGGGCCTGCCCGCGGTCACCTTCGAGCACGGCTTCTCCCGCTGGCCCGCGCGCGAGGTCGAGCCGACCGCGTGGTGGCTCGGACCCAACGGTGTCCTCACGTCGGGCCGGCCGCAGCCGGGCGACGACGGCAGCGACGCGTACCACCCGGACCCGCAAGCGCGCCCGCAGCAGACGCTGCCCGGCAGCGGACAGTCGGACTCGTGGGCGCTCCTGCCGCCCTACGACTGGCGGCCCTTCGTCGACGGCACCGCGGTGGCGTACGCGACGGCGCCGCTCGAGCACGACGTCACGATCGTCGGACCTGGCAGCGTCGACCTCTGGCTTCGCTCGACCGCGGCCGACACCGATTTGCAGGTCACGCTGTCGGAGATCCGCCCCGACGGGCTCGAGACCTACGTCCAGAGCGGCTGGCTGCGCGCTAGCCATCGCAAGCTCGGCCGCGAGCGCTCGTCGGCGTTCGATCCGCGCCACACGCACCTCGAGCGCGACGCGCGCCCGCTGCCCGACGCCAGGTTCAGCAAGGTCCGCGTCGGGCTGCTCGCCGCGGCGCACGTGTTCCGCAAGGGATCGCGCATCCGGATCGGCATCGGCGCACCGGGTGGCGACCGCACCCGCTGGCGGTTCGACACGCCGCAGACCGACGGCCTGGTGCTGAACGAGATCGCGTACGGCCGCGCGCATCCGTCGCGCCTCGTGCTCGCGGTCGTGCCCGCCGTGGAGGCCCCGGCCGCGCTGCCGCCGTGCCCCGGGCTGCGCGGCCAGCCGTGCCGCGCGTACGTGCCCGCGGCGAACGGCGGCTGAGCGGGCGAAGCCCGCGCTGCGGCGTCTCCAGGTACTCGACCACGGTCCGGCGTGCGCGTCGGTGAGGTGGTCGCCTGAGGCGTGGCCCGCGTTGCCGGCCGGACGGTAGCGGCCCGCTACCGGGAAGGTAGCGCGGCACCGGTACGATCCGCGCTCGTGTGTCGCGTGGGACGCGGCTCGGGAAACGGGTGAAGCCATGATGGAGATCGATCGGAAGACGCTCGTGAGCTGCGGCTCACGATGGGCAAGACGGGGCCGCGTGCTCCTCGCGGCGCTGAGCGTCGTGCTGGCGACCTCGGTCGGCGCGCAGGCGCTCGACCTCTGCCTCGACTTCGACGGCGGCGGAAGCTGGGTGCTGAAGCGCTTCAAGGCGCCTCGCAAGAACCGGTGCGCGTCGATGCAAGGCTACGAGCCGAGCTCCGGGAGCGGCATGACCGGGATGGGGTGCACGGACAAATACGGTTACACGTTGACGCTCAACTACACGTCCCACAACCCGTCCTACCAAGCTTACCTCGAGAGCGCGACGTGCAAGTTCGGCCTGCCGCTCCCGCCCGGCGGCAAGCGCGGCGGCTGCTTCGGCACCTACATCACGCCGGGCGGCAACGGCAGCTTCGGCCAGTGGGCCACCCTCCGCTCCTGCGACGTCGACATCGAGTGAGCGGCGGCGGTGCGGCGGCGCGACGCTCGCCTGCGCCGGTGCGCGTCGCCACCTCGCGCGCGCCGCGGCGTCAGCGCGAGGAGACCGATTCGGCGAGGCGTGCCACCGTGGTGGCGAGCTCGCGCACGGTGCGCGCGACGATGTCCGCCACCGGCAAGACCTCGTCGATCCGGCCGGCGACCTCGCCGGACAGCGCGACGCCGCCCTCGAGGTCGCCCTCGAAGTAGACGGCGCGCACGCCGGCCGCGAGCTCGAGCATCGGGTTTCCCTCGCCGCGCTCGAGGCGTGTCGTGCGCTCGGTGCGCAGCGCGCGCAGCGCGGGGCCGCGCTCCTGGCGCAGGAAGACCGTGCCGGTCTCCTCGGCGGCGACGATGGCGCGCTTCCAGCCGTCGTGCACCGGCGACTCGGCCGCCGACACCATGCGCGTGCCCATCTGCACCCCCTCGGCGCCCAGCGCGAACGCCGCCGCCATCGAGGCGCCGTCGCAGATGCCGCCCGCCGCGATGATCGGCACGTCGACGCGCGAGCGCACCAGCGGCAGCAGCACCATGGTCGACACCGGGCGCGGATTCTTGAAGCCGCCGCCCTCGCCGCCCTCGACCACCAGCCCGTCGACGCCCGCATCGACCGCCTTGAGCGCCGCGCGCAGCGTCGGCACGACGTGGAACACGGTGAGCCCCGCGTCCTTCAGCTGGCGCGTGTAGCGCGTCGGGTCGCCGGCCGACGTGGTGACGAAGCGCACGCCTTGCTCGATGACGAAGTCGACGATGCCGGGGTCGCGCACGAAGGCCTGCGCGATGTTGACGCCGAAGGGCCGGTCGGTGAGCTCGCGAACGCGGCGGATCTCGCCGCGGATCACGTCGAGCTCGCCGGACGAGGTCTCGACGATGCCCATGGCGCCGGCGCGCGACACCGCTGCGGCGAGCTGCGCGCGCGCGATCCAGCCCATCGGCGCCTGCACGATCGGGACGTCGACGCCGAGGAGCCGGGTGACGCGGTTGTCGAACTCGATCATGATGCTCGTGCTCTCCTCTCTGGCGGCCATGGCCGCTGGACGGTGCTCCGCGGAAGCAAGCGCCCTGCGCGCGGACGCGCCTCGTCGTACGCGGTGGAGCGCCGCATGCAAAGCGAAGCGGGCGGCCCGCTTGCGTCTTCGCCCGAGGCGGTCATCCATGAGCACATGGACCACCGTCTGCTGGCCGCGGTTCTCGCCGGGCTCGTCGGCTGCGCGACCGCGCAGCCGATCCTGTACGGCAACGACAAGTATCGCCAGGTCGGCCGAGCGGTCGCGGACCGCGACATCGACGAGTGCACGCAGCTCGCCGACGAGGCCGGCGCCACGGCGAGCGGAGGCCGGGCGGCCGAGACCGCGAAGCGAGCCGGCAAGGGCGCCGTCGGCGGCGCGGCGGCTGGCGCGGTCGGCGGGGCGATCGGCGGCGATCCGGGCGCCGGGGCCGCGGCGGGCGCGGCGAGCGGCGTGGTGTGGACCGTGCTGTTCGGCTGGATGGAGCCCGAGCAGCCGGACCAGGTGCACAGGACGTACGTCGACCAGTGCCTCACCGACCGGGGCTACCAGGTCGCCGGCTGGCGGTAGCCCGCGGCGGCCCGGGCCGGTACGAATGCGGCTTGCGCGCGCTCCTGGCCGTCGCGAAATTCGTCTGCCATAGGCTTCACCGGCCGAGCCGGACGTGGCAGGCCCCGCCGCTCGCGCCCCAATCCAAGCAACGAGACCGAGAGGAGCTCATGCACGTGCATCACCATCGCAACCGGATCGCCGCAGCGGCAGCCCTGCTGACGGCCTTCCTCCTCGCCCTCCCGACGACCGCACGCGCGCAGCGCGAGTCCGGGATCCAGCTCTCGCCGCAGTCGAACCGCTACTTCATCAGCAAGGACGTCGGCCAGGAGCGCTGGGCGATCACCTACAACCTCGACGACAAGACGGTCACCGGCAACGTCTTCCCGCTCGACGGCGGCGCGCCGACGTTCCTGACCTGCGACATCACCCGCGTCGAGCAGGCGCCGAACCCGGCCGACGCGCAGTACTTCCTGAGCTGTCGCGCCGCCGCTCCGTGCGCGTCCGCCCCCTGCACCGCCGACCAGTGGAGCCCCCCGATCGAGGTCCCGCCGATCAAGGGCTCGTTCCTCCTGCCGACCGACACCCGCGCCACGTACGCGGGCAACGTGCAGCCGATCTACAACGTCTCCTGCGCGACGAGCGCCGTCTGCCACGGCAACGGGGCGCAGTACGTCGTGCTGTCCGCCGCGACCTCCTACGAGAACACGTTCCTCGTCGAGTCGAACGGCGTGAACGGCATGCAGGGCCCCTTCATCGTGCCGTTCGATCCGGCCGGCAGCTTCCTGTTCCGCAAGCTCGACGGGACCGGCGCGGGCGAGATCATGCCGTACAACGGCTCGCCGCTGCCGCCCGACCAGATCGAGGCGATCCGCAACTGGATCCTCGAGGGCGCGGCGGAGAACTGAACCGCCCACCGTGAGCGGAAGGTTTGTTGACACCCCGTTTGGCAGCGCCGTATAGGCGTTCCGTACCCATGACGCGCAGGCCGATCCGCGCGTAGGAAGAGGATTCATGCGATCAGCCCTCCTCATCGGCATCGGTGCCGCTCTGCTTCTCGCCTCCGGCTGCAGCGACGGCGACGACGGCGGGACGTCGGGCGCGACCACGGTTCGACCCGGCGAGTCGATCCAGGCCGCGGTCGATGCGGCCGCGCCGGGCGACACGATCGTGGTGCTGCCCGGGGACTACGTCGAGACGCACGACGGTCGGGCGGCCGTGCGGATCACCAAGCCCCTGAAGCTGATCGCGGAGAGCAACCCGCCGAACGAGCGGGTGCGCATCCTGCCGAGCGGCGAGCAGCGCCACGGCATCCTGGTCGAGCCCGAGAACCCCGGCGATCCGGACGTCGACGGCGTCGAGATCAAGGGCTTCACCGTCGAGGGCTTCTCGAACAACGGCATCTGGCTGCGCTACGTGCAGAACTTCGTGATCGAGAACAACGAGTCGATCAACAACCTCGAGAACGGCATCTGGCCGACGCTGTCGGCGAACGGCGAGGTCAGGAAGAACGTCGCCTACGGATCGCTCGACGCCGCGCTGTGGGTCGAGGCCGCCGAGAACGTCCGCGTCATCGACAACGAGGTCCACACCAGCCCGACGGGCCTCGAGGTCACGGTGTCGAACGACATCCACATGGAAGGCAACTACGTCCACGACAACGTCGTCGGCGTCGGGCTGTACCATCCGTCGGGCGCCGGGCTGCCGCCGCAGGACTGGCCGTCGCAGCCGTTCCGCAACTGGACGCTGGTCAACAACCGCGTCGAGAACAACAATCTGCCGAACCCGGTCTCGGGCGGGCTGGTGGGCGCGCTGCCGTCCGGCGGCGGCGTGCTGGTGCTGGGCGTCGACACCGTCGACATGCAGGGCAACACGGTTCAGAACAACAACTTCTTCGGGATCGCGATGATCGACTACTGCCTCGCGGTCGACGGCACCGACAACAGCTGCGAGAACAATCCGCCCTTCTACACGGACACGTCGCCGGACGGGAATCGCATGGTCGACAACGTCATCACCGGGAACGGCTCGGATCCGCCGCCCGGGCCGTTCGAGTCGGTCGCCGGCGACCTCCTCGGTCTCGGCGGCTCGAACAACTGCGCGAGCGGCAACACCGCGAACATCGTCATCCTGTCGCCGGAGCTGCCCGAGTGCTGAGCGCGCCGGGCCGAGATGGCGGCCCGGCACGCGATCGAAACGCCGTCCGAGCCGAGAAGTAGTGCCGGCGGAATCCTGCTCGACGGTCCTCCGAAGGTTCAGCGGGCCGCAGGCGGACGAGCTCGCGATCCTCTGCCGTCCGGACGGCGGAGCGCGGGGCGCGGCCGAGCAGGCGGACGGGGCGTACCGCGCCCTGGCCGACGCGCTGGCCGCGAGCCGTGCCTCGTTTGCGGATCTCGCCGGCGAGACGCTCTTTTTGCGCG
>JBFMAS010000578.1:0-4842 GCA_040755575.1 Thermodesulfobacteriota bacterium | reverse complement strand
GCCGGAGAGCTGGAGCGGGCCGCGCGAGGCGCTCGTGTCGGGCGCACCCTGCGCGCAGTACGCAAGCCTCTTCGCCGGCGTGACCGACGTCGCCGCCGGCACGCCCGTGGGCCAGGAGGATTGCCTGACGCTCAACGTGTGGACGCCGCGCTTCCCGGACGGCAAGGTGCCGACGGGCGACGACCGGCTGCCGGTGATGGTGTGGATCCACGGCGGCGGCAACACGATCGGGCTCGCGGCGTTCTACGAGGGCGGCAGGCTCGCGGTCGACGAGAACGTCGTCGTGGTCGCGATCCAGTACCGGCTCGGGCCCTTCGGCTGGCTGCGTCACGCCGCGCTGCGCGCGGGCGCCGAGAGCGACGCCGAGCGCTCGGGCAACTTCGGCACCCTCGACCAGATCCGCGCTCTCGAGTGGGTGCGCGACAACATCGCGGCGTTCGGCGGCGACCCGGACAACGTCACGGTGTTCGGCGAGTCGGCGGGCGGCACCAACGTCTACATGCTGGTGCTCGCGCCGCAGGCGCGCGGGCTCTTCCACCGCGCGATCGCGCAGAGCGGCGGGCTCGTCACGGCGTCGCCCGACGCGGCCGAGCGCTTCGCCGACGACCCGGCCGGCAAGGGACACCAGCAGAGCTCCAGCGAGATCATCCTGCGCCTGCTGCAGCGCGACGGCACCGCGAGCGACCGTGCCGCCGCCAAGGCGCGCCTTGCCGCGATGAGCGACGCCGACGTCGCGGGCTATCTGCGCGGCAAGAGCACGTTCGACGTCCTGACCGCGTACGAGCCGGGCGACGCCGGGATGATCGACCACCCGCGCGTCTTCGCCGACGGCGCCGTGCTGCCCTCGGGCGACGCGCTCGCGAGCCTGTCGCGCCCCGGCGCGCACGCGGACGTCCCGGTCCTGACCGGCACGAACCGCGACGAGAGCAAGATCTTCATGTTCGGCAGCCGCGACCTGATCACGTACCGGCTCTGGCTTCTGCCGCGCTTCGTCGACGAGAAGGCGTACTTGACGAGCGCCGAGTACCTCGCACGCATGTGGAAGGCGACCGGCGCCGACGAGCCGGCGAGCGCGCTGCGCCGTGCGGGAGGCGCCGAGGCGTACGTCTACCGCTTCGACTGGGACGAGGAGCCGACGGTCCTCGGCGCCGAGCTGTCGAAGATGCTCGGCGCGGCGCACGGCTTCGAGATCCCGTTCGTCTTCGGGCACTTCGACCTCGGACGCGCCGCCAACGTGATCTTCACCGACGACAACCTCGCCGGCCGCGAGGAGCTGGCCGACTCGATGATGGCGTACTGGGCGGAGTTCGCGCGCACCGGCCAGCCAGGCGCGGGCGGCGGCAAGCACCCGCAGTGGTCTCCCTGGCGCGGCAAGCAGACGATGGTGCTCGACACCAACGCGTCGGGCGGCGTCCGCATGGAGGAGATCGTCGAGACGCGCGAGGAGATCCTCGCCGACGTCGAGCGCGACCCGCGGCTCGCGAGCCGCAAGGAGCGCTGCGCCATCTACCGCGACCTGGTCGAGTACTCGCGCGGCTTCGACGCCGAGGACTACTGGAAGGTCGCGGGCGGCGCGTGCGCCGCGTTCCCGCTCGAGGACTTTCCGTGGGAGGACGCTTGACGCGCGCGGTCGACGAGCGCGACGCTCACCCGCCGCGCGTCACCCGTACTGCCTCGAGCTGACCGCGCCGCGCGTCGTCGATCGCCTCCGCGAGCACGCGCGCGAGCTCCTGCGGCGCGTGGAAGCCCATGGAGTTCTCGGCGGCGACGAAGTCGAGCCGCCACTGCGCCTTGCGCTGCAGGCGCCGCGCGGGCTCGAGCTCCTCGTCGGTCGCTCCGGCCGCCTTCGCCGCGACGATCGCGTCGAGCAGGTCGACGGTCGCGCGCGCGGTGCGCTGCAGCAGCTCGTAGTGCCGGTCCTGGATCGTCGTCACGCGCGCGATGAGCTCGTTCTCCGCCACCGCGTGGCACGGCTGGCACGCGCGGTTGACGTTGAGCAGCGGGCTGCGCACCCAGTGGTCGCTCACCTTCAGCGCGCCGACCCGCACGTAGGGCATGTGGCAGTCCGCGCAGGCGACGCCCGCGCGCGCGTGGATGCCCTGCTGCCACACCTCGAACTCGGGATGCTGCGCCTTCAGGACGGGCGCGCCGGTCTCGCCGTGCACCCAGTCGGTGAAGCCCTCGGCCTCGTAGTACGCTTCGATGTCGTCGACGCGAACGCCGTTCGCCCACGGGTAGGTGACGGTCTTCTCCTTGCCCTTGAAGTAGTACTCGACGTGGCACTGCCCGCAGACGTACGAGCGCATCTCCTGGCGGGTCGCGTCGCGGTTGACGTCGAAGTCCGCGACGCCCTGCTTCGCCTTGAGCGCCCTGATCCCGGCGATGAACGCCGGGCGCGTGACGCGCAGCGCGAGCGTCTCCGGGTCGTGGCAGTCGACGCAGGACACGGGGTGCTCGATCAGCAGCTCGCCGCGGTCGTCCTTCAGGTTGCGCGCCTCCTCGTAGGGCATCGGGTTGACCCGCTCGAAGCCGCGCTGCACGTCGCCGTCGCCGACGAAGCGGTAGAGGTTCAGGTTCGACGCGTGGCACTGCAGGCAGGCGCCCGGCTGCTTGTGCTGCTTGACGCGCAGCGTCTGCTCCTGGTCGAACAGGGCGAACGCGTGGCCGCGTCGGTCGCGGTAGTCGCTCGCGAACGCGTAGCCGGCGAAGATGCGCCTGAGCCAGGGCTCCTTGTCGAGCTTCTGCTCCGCCGGTCCCGCGTCGCTCGCGCCGAGACCGCGCCCGCCGTAGCGCGTCGCCGTCGGCAGCGAGGTCCTGAGGTACGAGTCGTACTCGAAGGGCCAGTTGCGGCCCCACACCGCGGGGTCGTCGGTCTCCTCGGTGACCTCGACGACCCGCACGAACGGCTGGCGCGCCTCCTGGCGGCGCTCGAAGATGTTGGTCAGCAGCGCGAGCAGCAGGACCGTGAGCCCCGCGATGCCCGCGAACGCGAGCACGACGAGGAGCCAGGTCCGCCTCGTGCCGCCGTTCGTCACCTGCGCCATGTGCCGTCCTCTCCGCTCTCCGGTGCTGCCGTCCGGCGGCTCAGCCGCCCGCGCCGTGCCCGGCGCCGGCGTGGCAGTGCATGCAATCGAGCTCCGCGCCGCGCGCATGCGACGGCGCCACCACCGCCTGCACGAAGCTCGCGTGGCAGCGCACGCAGTTGACGCGTACCAGCTCGCGGTCGTGCGGCGTGATCTCGATCGGCTCCTTGAAGTTCTGCAAGGTGAACGCCATCGAGTGCCGGAAGCCGTGATCCGCCTTGGCGAGCCACTTCTCGAGGCCCTCGTGCGGCAGGTGGCAGTCGACGCAGGTCGCGGTGTGGCGGTGCCCGCTCTTGAGCCAGCCGTCGAACTGCTCGTTCATCACGTGGCAGTTGCGGCACGCGTTCGGATCGCTCGACAGGTACGAGAACCCCTTCGCGTAGACGAAGGTGAACGCGCCGACGCCGGCCGGGATGCCGAGCAGGCACGCAAGGAGCGCTGCGAGAACCGGCGGCTTCACTGCCCTCCGTGTCGCACGAGCCGAGAAGCCGGTTCAAGGGTGTGCGCGCGTCGCCCGTTGTGATAGCCGGAAGGAGCGATGCGAGGCCACACGCGGGGAGACCGATCGCCTCGAGCGCCGCGTGATGCGCGCGCCGCCGCGCTGCTCGTGCTGCTCGCGACGCTGCCGCTGCTGAGCGGCCAGCGCGTGATCCGCGAGCCGGTCCAGGTCAAGATCGAGGGCTACATCGACGCGACCGAGCAGCAGGTCCAGCCGTGGGCCATGCTCGACGTGTGGCTCGAGCGTCCCCCGAATCGGAAATTCGCATTGACCAACCTGATCGTGATCTCCGCGGGCGAGGTGTCGGGCTCCGACGTGCTGGCCGCGGTGCAGCCGATCCACCCGAACTTCATCTTCAACGGCGACGCGGACGTGCTCGAGAAGATCTCGAGCGCGCAGCCGAACCAGCTCCTCAAGATCATCGGCTACACCGCGTTCGGGCCGCAGCGGATCCTCGTCACCAACGTCGATCGAAGCGCGCCGATCACCGGCCCGACGCCGACGCCGTCGCTCGGACAGCGTCTGTTCGGCAGCGACTAGCGCGCCCGTGACATGCGGATGAGGCGGGCGCGCGGTCGCTTCCGGCGGCGCATCGTCCGCGCGCTGATCGGTCTGATCGCGCTCGTGCTGCTGCTCGTCGCGGCGCTCCTCGTCCGCCTGTCGCGGGGGCCGATCTCGCTCGACTTCGTGACGCCCTGGGTGGTCGAGGCGCTGCAGCCCGCGGACGGCGCGTTCCGCGTCTCGGTCGGCGCGACGGAGATGGTGTGGACCGAGCGCTGGCACGACGTCGACCTGAGCGTGCGCGACGTCGCGTTCCGCGATCCCGGCGGCGCGACGGTCGCGAGCTTCCCCGAGCTCGCCATGGAGCTGAGCCTCGGCGCGCTGCTGCACGGCGAGCTCGCGCCGCGCGAGATCGAGGTCGTGGGACCGCACCTGCGCCTCCTGCGCGAGCCGGACGGCAGCGTCGGGCTCGGCCTCGGCCTGGGCCGCGAGGCGGGCGACGGCGACGGTGCCTCGGTCGTGCAGCGCCTGCTCGCGGGCGGGGAGGACGACGCGAGCGACGCGCCCGCGGCCGAGTGGCTGCGCAAGATCGTCGTGCGCGACGGCCGGCTCGGCTTCACCGACCGCGCGAGCGGCTTCTCGACCAGCGCCGCGGACGTCGCGATCGACGTACACCGCAAGCCGACCGGGCTAGAGGTCGCGCTGGCGGCCGATCTCGAGATCGGCGCGACGCGCATCCCGGTCCGGCTGCAGGTGTCG
>JBFMAS010000577.1:0-2377 GCA_040755575.1 Thermodesulfobacteriota bacterium | reverse complement strand
GGCTCGGCGAGGAACACGTGCGGCTGCGATTCGTCCGCGCGCACGAGCGCGATCGTCGGCTGCTGGTGCGCGTGGCCGGCGTCGCTCGCACGCCAGGCGGCGCCGCTCGCGTACTGGACGTTGGCGCGCCCGAGCAGCAGCACGGCGTCGAGCCGCGCCTGCGCCATCGCCTCGCGCAGCCGCGCGCCCCGCTCGCGTCGCATGCGGGCGAGGTGCGGCGCGCCGCCCGCAGCGGCGGCGCACCCGCTCATCGTCCGCCTCCGGCCGCGCGACAGGATCGCGGCGCGCCGGCGTCGATGCACGACGAGACCACCGGGACATGGCCGAGGACGCACAACGCCGCCCCGCGGCCACGCGATGGTGCGCGGCCGCAGCCGCGCTCGTCGCGACGCTCGCGGCCTCGTTCCTCGCCGCCGAGGTCGCGCTGCGCCGCGGCGCCGGCGCGACCGAGCCGTACCTGCGCTGGACGTACCGCGACGAGGGCACGGGCGGCGGCCCGCGCCTGCTGATCCTCGGCGACTCGTTCTTCACGCGCTGGGCCGGCGGCGACGACGTCGAGCAGCGGCTTCGCGAGGGCCTGCGCGGCACCGGCGTCCGCATCCTGAATCCGTCCGTGCCGGGCTACGGGCCCTACCAGTACCTCGAGACGCTGATCGCGGCGCTCGCGCGCACGACGCCGGACGTCGTGCTGGTCTCGCACTACGTCGGCAACGACCTGATGGACGTCGGCTGCGGCGCCGACGCTTCTCGGCGCCTGCGGCGCATCACGGCGGCCGCGCCGTCGTTGCTCGAGCGAAGCTTCGTCGTGCAGCACGTCGCCGCCCTGGCGCGCGAGTACTTCATGCGGCATCCGGGCTTCGACTGGTCGGTGCTCACCGAGGCGGGCATCCCGGAGGACGACGTCGCCCGGGCACGGCGGTTCGAGCTCAACCCGTACGTCGTCGCGCTCGGCGCGACGTACCCGCGCTACTACCGCGACACGCTGCTCTTCGAGTCCGCCTGCGCGGCCCGCGCCTGGGCCAACACGCAGCATGCGCTCGACGACATCGTGCGCCGCGCGAGCGCGGCCGGCGCGCGCGTCGTGCCGGTGATCTTCCCGCACACGCTGCAGGTGAGCCGGCTGCACCACGACCTCTACCGGCGCTGGCGGATCGAGGTGAGCGACGACGTCCTCGACGCTCGTCAAGCGCAGGACAGGCTGCTCGATCACTACCGCGCGCGCGGCGTCGAGGCGCTCGATCTCCTGCCCGCCTTCGAGGCCGCCACCGCGCAGCTCTTCTGGGACGACGACGAGCACCTGAATCCCGCGGGCAACGCCCTCGCCGGCGCGGAGATCGCGCGCTTCCTCCTCGAGCGCGGCGTCGTCGCCCCGCGCCCTCTCGTGCAGACGACCTCGGCTCACAGCGGCAGCTTGTAGGCCGTGATCGCGCTCTCGCCCGCGACCCGGCGTTGCTGCTCTCGTGTCAGCGGCGCGATGCTCGCGCGCAGCTCGCGCGCGGCGCCCGGGAACTCGATGTCCGGGTGCGGGTAGTCCGACGCCCACAGGATGCGGTCCGCGCCGAGCCGCTCGGCGCAGGCGGCGAGATTCCACTCGCCGGGCTCGAAGCTGACCCAGCACTGGCGCGCGAAGTACTCGCTCGGCAGGAGCGACAGCCAGCGACGCTCGAGCGGGAACGCCTTCACCTGCTCGTCCATGCGCTCGAGCTGCGTCGGCACCCAGCCGCCGCCCGACTCGAGGAACAGGAAGCGCAGCCGCGGGAAGCGCTCGCACACGCCGCCCATCAGGAGCCGTCCCATGGTGACGACCATGTCGACGGTGTTGCCGACCGCCTGGCCGAGGGCCGAGCCGCCGTGCAGCGGGTCGACCATCTGGTTGGTGACCATGGTGTTCGCCGACACGTGCACGAGCCCGAGCTTGCGGCACGCACCCGGCGTGTCGACGTGCACCCCCGGATGGAGCCCGACCGGCACGTCGAGGTCCTGGCACGCCGCCCAGAAGCGGTCGTAGACCGGGTGCGACAGCGGCAGCTCGTCGACGTAGGGCGACGGCCGGATGAAGACGCCGACCATGCCGAGCCTGCCGACGGCGCGCTCCGCCTCGCGCACCGCGAGCTCGACGTCCTGCAGCGGCACCGCCGCCATGGCGAAGAGCCGCTTCGGGTGCGTCGCGCAGAGCTCCGCGACCCAGTCGTTGTACGCGCGCTGGCAGTCGAGCACGAACTCGACGTTGCGCAGCGCCGCGATCTCGTCGCACGGGCCGTGGAACAGCGCGTACGTCGGATAGAGCACCGCGGCCGCAATCCCCTCGACGTCGAGGTCGGCGACGCGCGCGTCGGCGTCCCAGCCGCCCGGACGGTCGAGGCTGTCGAGCAGCGCG
>JBFMAS010000576.1:0-23117 GCA_040755575.1 Thermodesulfobacteriota bacterium | reverse complement strand
CGGCCCGGCGGCGCCGGGCGCCGCTCCCGTGCCGACCGAGGGCGGCGACGACGGCGCGCGCCGCAAGCGGGGCAAGCGCGTCGTGCGCAAGCCCGGCCAGTTCGATCCGTACAGCGTCGCCGACCGCGGCGGGATGCGCGGCGGGCGCAAGCCGCTCAAGAAGCGTGCGGCGCCGGGCAAGGAGCAGAAGCGCACCGAGATCACGACGCCGTCGGCGCGCAAGCGGCTCGTCCGCTTCAGCGAGGTGATCACGGTCGGCGACCTCGCCAAGGCGATGGGTCTCAAGGCGGGCGAGGTCATCAAGAAGCTCATGGACATGGGCGTGATGACCACCGTCAATCACGTCCTCGACGTCGATCACGCGACGCTCGTCGCCGGCGAATTCGACTACACGGTCGAGAACGTCGCCTTCGACGCCGACAAGGAGATCGAGGGACCCGAGGCCGAGGCGGGCGAGGGCGAGGCGCTGCCGCGCGATCCGGTCGTCACCGTGATGGGCCACGTCGACCACGGCAAGACGTCGCTCCTCGACGCGATCCGCAAGACCAACGTCGCCGAGGGCGAGGCCGGCGGCATCACGCAGCACATCGGCGCGTACACCGTTCAGGCGAAGGACCGGCGCATCACCTTCATCGACACGCCGGGCCACGCGGCCTTCACCGCGATGCGCGCCCGCGGCGCCAAGGTGACGGACCTGGTGATCCTGGTGGTCGCGGCGGACGACGGCGTCATGCCGCAGACCATCGAGGCGATCGCGCACGCGCGAGCCGCCGAGGTGCCGATCATCGTCGCGGTCAACAAGATCGACCGCCCCGACGCCGATCC
The DNA here is from genome assembly GCA_040755575.1 of Thermodesulfobacteriota bacterium. Taxonomy (GTDB): domain Bacteria; phylum Desulfobacterota; class Binatia; order UBA12015; family UBA12015; genus DATCMB01. The sequence continues at coordinate 22,292 of JBFMAS010000576.1, read as the reverse complement.
CGAGCACGTCAAGAAGCAGCTCGCGGATCACGGCCTGGTCGCCGAGGACTGGGGCGGCGACACCATCTTCGCCCCCGTCTCGGCGAAGACCGGCGACGGCATCGACCACCTGCTCGAGATGGTCATCCTGCAGGCCGACGTCCTCGAGCTGAAGGCGCGGCGCGACACGCGTGCGCGCGGCTCGATCATCGAGGCCAAGCTCGACCGCGGCCGCGGTCCCGTCGCGACGGTGCTGGTCCAGGAGGGCACGCTGCGCGGCGGCGACCCGTTCGTCGTCGGCGTACAGTACGGGCGCATCCGCGCCATGCTCGATTCTCAGGGCCGCAAGGTCGACGAGGCCGGGCCGTCGACGCCGGTCGAGATCCTCGGCCTCGGCGGCGTTCCGGAGGCCGGCGATGCGTTCGTCGTCGTCGCCGACGAGGCGACGGCCCGGCAGGTGGCCGAGCATCGACGCAGCAAGCAGCGCCAGAGCGAGATGGCGAAGTCGAGCAAGGTGTCGCTCGACGACCTCTACAAGCAGCTCGAGAAGACGACCAGCAAGGAGCTGCGCGTCGTCCTCAAGGTGGACGTTCAGGGCTCGGTGGACGCCCTCAAGGAGGCGTTCTCGCGCTTGTCGAACGACGAGGTGCAGGTCTCGGTGATCCACGCCTCGGTCGGCGGCGTGACCGAGTCGGACGTGCTGCTCGCGTCGGCGTCGAACGCGGTGATCATCGGCTTCAACGTCCGTCCGGAGCCGAAGGCCGCGGCGCTCGCCGAGCGCGAGGGCGTCGACGTGCGGCTCTACACGATCATCTACGACGCCATCAATCAGGTGCGCGAGGCTCTCGAGGGGCTGCTCGAGCCGACGACGCGTGAGCGCACGGTCGGGCGTGCCGAGGTGCGCCAGACCTTCGGCGTCGGCGGCGCCGGCGTCATCGCCGGCTCGAGCGTCACCGACGGCAAGATCGTGCGCGGCGCGCTCGCGCGCCTGCTGCGCGACCACGCGGTCGTCCACCAGGGCAAGATCGCGAGCCTCAGGCGCTTCAAGGACGACGTGCGTGAGGTCGCGGCCGGCTACGAGTGCGGCATCGGCCTCGACAACTTCAACGACGTCAAGCCGGGCGACGTGATCGAGGTCTACGAGCTCGAGCAGGTGGCGCGGCGCATCCAGCCGACGCCGGGCGCCGAGAAGGCGCAGTCCATCGAGCGCTACGCTTGACCGCCAGGCGCTCCGGCGGACGCCCGTCGGCCCGCGGTGGGCACGGCGGGGTCCGCCGGGCCGATCGCGTCGCGGCCGAGATCCAGCGCATCCTGTCCGGCCTGCTGCTGCACAAGACCAGGGACCCGCGGCTGGCCGACGTGACGATCACGCGCGTGCGCGTCAACGACGATCTGCGGCTCGCGCGCATCTATTTCACGCTGCTCTCCGTTGGCGAGGGCGACCGCGAGGAGGCGCAGCGCGGCCTCGAGAGCGCGCTGCCCCTCTTTCGCCGCACGGTCGCCGGCGAGCTCGGGCTGCGGCACGCGCCCGAGCTGGTATTCGCCTTCGACGCGGACCTCGAGAGCGCACGTCGCGTCGACGCGGTGCTGCGCGACCTGCGCGCGCAGCGCGAGGGCTCGGGCGGCGGTCCCGGCAGCGTCGACGGCGGCGAGGACGATGACGGCGGCGGCTGACGGGATCCTGCTGGTCGACAAGCCCGCCGGGATGACCTCGGCCGGGGTGGTGCGCGAGGTGAAGCGCGCCCACCGCGTGCGCAGCATCGGCCACCTCGGAACGCTCGATCCGATGGCGACCGGGCTCCTGCCGCTGTGCCTTGGCGCGGGGACCAAGATCGCCCAGTTCCTCGGCGCGGAGCGCAAGAGCTACACCGGCACCATCCGCCTCGGCGTCGCGACCGACACGCTCGACGTCGAGGGGCAGGTGATCGCCGAGGCGCCGATCCCGGCCATCGACGGGGAGCGCCTCGCCGAGGTCGCGCGCGCGCTCACCGGCGCCGGCATGCAGCGCCCGCCGATGTACTCGGCCGTGAAGCACCGGGGCAAGCCGCTCTACGAGCTCGCCCGCGCCGGCGTCACGATCGACCGCGCCGAGCGCCCGGTCGAGATCGCGGCGTTCGAGCTCCGAGCGGTCGAGCTCGAGCCGGCCACGGTGGCCTTCGCGGTGACCTGCTCGAAGGGAACCTACGTTCGCGTCCTCGCCGAGGACGTCGGCCGCGCCCTCGGCACGCTGGCGACGCTGGCGAGCCTGCGCCGCACGGCCTTTGGCGACTTCACGGTGGCCGAGGCGCATCCGCTCGACGAGATCCTGGCGCGGCCGCCCGGCGAGCTGCCCTTGATCGCGCCGCAGGACGCTCTGCGCTCGGCGCGCCGCGTGCAGGTCGACCGCGCCCAGGCGTTCGCCATCGCGAGCGGCCAGCGGGCAGGGCTCGCGGCGATCGAGCCACCGCGTGCTGCGGAGCGCCTCGCCGCGGTGCTCGCCCCGGATGGATGCCTGCTCGCGGTCCTCGCGGCGGAGCAGGGTGCCTGGGTGCTCAAGCGGGTCGTCATGCCCGAGGCAAGCCAACTTTACAGGCCCTGATACGGGTGTTAGGTCACCCGGCAACGAAAATGGAGGAAGAACAACAGTGGCGTTAGCCGCAGCACGCAAGCGCGAGTTGATCGAGAGCTACCGGTCCCACGACAGCGACACGGGCTCCTCGGAGGTGCAGATCGCCCTCCTGAGTGAACGGATCAGCTACCTGACCGAGCACCAGAAGAAGCACGCCAAGGATCACCATTCGCAGCGTGGCCTCATCATGCTGGTCGGGCAGAGGCGCCGGCTCCTCGACTACCTGAAGCGCACGGCCCCAGAGCGGTACAAGCAGGTCATCGAGCGGCTCGGACTACGCAAGTAGGCCGCCCTCCCACTGCCAAACTTCCCGCTTTGGTCGCCGGCGCCGGTCGTCGGCGACGTACGGAGAACTGTATGGAGCCCAAGGTAGTAACGCTGGAGCTGGCCGGCAGGCCATTCTCGATCGAGGTCGGCAAGGTCGCACGGCAGGCGGGAGGCTCGGCGCTCGTCCGCTACGGCGACACCGTCGTCCTGGTCGCGGCCACGGCCGCCCCGACCGCCCGCGAGGGCGTCGACTTCCTGCCCCTCACCGTCGACTATCAGGAGAAGACCTTCGCCGCGGGCAAGATCCCCGGCGGCTTCTTCAAGCGCGAAGGGAAGCCCTCCGAGAAGGAGGTCTTGACCTCGCGCCTCATCGACCGTCCGATCCGCCCGCTCTTCCCGAAGGGCTGGGGCTTCGAGACCCAGGTCGTCGCGACCGTGCTGTCGGCAGAGAAGGACAGCGACCCCGACATGGTGGCGCTGTGCGGCGCGTCGGCCGCGCTGACCGTGTCGGACATCCCCTTCGAGGGGCCGATCGCCGCGGTGCGCATCGGGCGCGTCGACGGCAAGTTCTGCATCAACCCGACCGCCGAGCAGGCCGAGCAGAGCGACATCAACCTGGTCGTCGCCGGCAGCCGCGACGCGATCGTCATGGTCGAGGGCGGCGCGAGCATCGTTCCCGACGACGTCATGCTCGACGCGCTGTTCACCGCGCACGCGGCGCTGCAGTCGATCATCGACCTGCAGATCCAGCTGCAAGAGTCGATCGGCAAGCCGAAGCGCGCCGTGCCGCCCGTCGCCGAGGACTCGGCGCTCCAGGCCAAGGTCCGCCAGATCGCGATGCCGCTCGTCCAGCAGGCGCTCGCGACCTACGCCAAGCAGGAGCGCGCCGCCAAGTTCGACGAGGCGAAGACCGCGACCCTCGAGAGGCTCGCCGAGGAGTACGCCGGCCGGGAGAAGGAGATCGCCGCCGCGTTCTCGCACCTCAAGTACGAGGCCGTGCGGCGCATGATCGTCGACCAGAAGAAGCGCCTCGACGGTCGCGGGCTCGCCGACATCCGGCCGATCACCTGCGACGTCGGGCTGCTGCCGCGGACGCACGGCTCGGCGCTGTTCACCCGCGGTGAAACCCAGGCGCTCGTCGCGACCACCCTCGGCACCTCGTCGGACCAGCAGCGCATCGACGCGCTGCTCGGCGAGTCGCACAAGAGCTTCATGCTGCACTACAACTTCCCGCCGTTCTCGGTCGGGGAGGTGAAGTTCCTGCGCGGCCCGAGCCGGCGCGACATCGGCCACGGCGCGCTCGCCGAGCGCGCGTTGACGCCGGTGCTGCCGCAGGACGCCGACTTTCCGTACACGATCCGGATCGTCTCCGAGATCCTCGAGTCGAACGGCTCGTCGTCGATGGCGACGGTGTGCGGCGGCTCGCTGTCGCTGCTCGACGCCGGCGTCAAGACCAAAGCGCCGGTCGCGGGCATCGCGATGGGCCTGATCAAGGAGGGCGAGAGCTTCGCCATCCTGTCCGACATCCTCGGCGACGAGGACCATCTCGGCGACATGGATTTCAAGGTCGCCGGGACGGCGGAGGGCGTCACGGCGCTGCAGATGGACATCAAGATCGGCGGCGTGTCGCGCGAGGTGATGCACGCGGCGCTCGAGCAGGCGCGCGCCGGGCGCCTGCACATCCTCGGCGAGATGGCGAAGGCCATGCCGGCGCCGCGCGAGACGCTGTCGCCGTACGCGCCGCGCATCACGACGATCAAGATCCGCACCGACAAGATCCGCGACGTCATCGGCCCGGGTGGCAAGGTCATCCGCGCGCTGGTCGAGGAGACCGGCTGCCAGATCGACATCGAGGACGACGGCACGGTGCAGATCGCGTCGTCCGACGGCGCCTCGATGCAGAAGGCGATCGATCGCATCCTCGGCATCACGGCCGAGGCGGAGGTCGGCAAGATCTACAACGGGAAGGTGCGCAAGATCGTCGACTTCGGCGCCTTCGTCGAGATCATGCCGGGCACCGACGGACTGCTGCACATCTCGCAGATCTCGAAGGAGCGCATCCGCAGCGTCACCGACGTCCTCAAGGAGGGCGATCAGGTACGGGTCAAGGTGCTCGAGGTCGACCGCTCCGGCAAGATCCGGCTGTCGCGCCGCGAGGCGATGGCGGACGAAGGTATTCAGGAGTAGAGGAAGGGGGTGCCTAGCCTCGGCGACCCGAGCACCGTCCGCAAGAGCGTCCTGCCGAACGGGATCCGGGTGCTCTCGGAGACCGTGCCCCAGTTCACGTCGGCGACGCTCGGCATCTGGGTCGAGAACGGCTCCGTCTACGAGCCGGCCGAGCTGAACGGGATCTCGCACTTCCTCGAGCACATCTTCTTCAAGGGCACCGAGCGGCGCACGGCGAAGGAGATCGCCGAGTCGATCGACGGCGTCGGCGGCGTGCTGAACGCGTTCACGAGCAAGGAGTACACCTGCTACTACGCGAAGGTCCTGCGTGAGGACCTGCCGCTCGCGCTCGACGTCCTCTCGGACCTGTTCCTGAACTCGACCTTCGCCGAGGAGGAGATCGAGCGCGAGCGCGGCGTGATCCTGTCGGAGATCTCGGAGTCCGAGGACACGCCGGACGACCACGTGCACGTGGTCTTCGACCGGGGGTTCTGGCCCGGCCATCCGCTGTCGCTGCCGATCACCGGGACGGCGCAGACGGTGTCCGGGATGCGGCGCGAGCACTTCCTGCGCTTCCTCGCGGAGCGCTACCGTCCCGATCGCGTCCTGGTCTGCGCGGCGGGAGCCGTCGACCACGACTGGCTCGTCGAGCAGGTGTCGGCCACCTTCGGCGGGCTCGAGGGTGCGAGCGGCAAGCCCGACCTGCCGCTGCCCGAGGCGCGGCCGAGCCTGTCGCTGGTCGAGCGCGAGCTCGAGCAGGTGCAGATGGTCCTCGGCGTGCCGGGCCTGCAGCACACGGATCCGCGGCGCTACGCCGCGTACGTGATGAACACCGCGCTCGGCGGCGGCATGAGCTCGCGACTCTTCCAGGAGGTCCGCGAGAAGCGCGGCAAGGCCTACACCATCTCGTCGTACCTGGCGTCGTTCCACCACACCGGCTACCTCGCGGTGAACGCGGGCCTCGGCGCGGACTCGGTGACCGAGGTGATCGACGTCGTGCGCGAGGAGATGCGCAAGCTCGCGCAGGACGGCCTCGAGCCCGCCGAGCTCGCGCGCGCGAAGAGCCAGATCAAGGGCACGATCCTGCTGAGCCTCGAGAGCAGCGAGAGCCGCATGTCGCGCATCGCGAAGAACGAGATGTACTTCGGGCGCAACGTCGAGCCTTCCGAGGTGGCCGAGGCGATCTCGCGGGTGACGCAGGAGGACGTGTCCGTGCTCGCGCGCGAGCTGTTCTCGGCACGCCTCGGGCTCGCCCTGCTCGGCGACCTCGCCGGGATCAAGATCAACGAGGCGGTGCTCGCTCCCGCCTGATGCGCGAGGACGCGGCCGAAGCGGCGATGGCCGAACCACGGGGTGGCACGGTGGTGCGGGTCGCGATCTGGCGGCCGCGGGGCGGCGACGCGCCGCTGCCGGCGTACATGACGGCGGGCGCGGCTGGCTGCGACCTCGCCGCGGACCTCGACGCCCCGCTGACGCTCGCGCCGCTCGAGCGGCGCCTCGTGCCGACCGGCCTCGCGATCGCGTTGCCCGACGGCTTCGAGGCGCAGGTCCGGCCGCGCAGCGGCGTCGCGCTCCGCGAGGGCCTCACGCTGCTGAACGCACCGGGCACGATCGACGCCGACTATCGCGGCGAGATCCAGCTCATCGTCGTCAACCTCGGTGGCGAGCCGCGGACGATCCGGCCCGGCGACCGCATCGCGCAGCTGGTCGTCGCGCCCGTCGCGCGCGCCGAGTGGCGGCTCGGCAGCGAGGCCCCCGGCGACGGCGACGAGCTGTGGACCGGTCGCGGTGCGGGCGGCTTCGGCCACACCGGCGCGCGCGCGGCCGGTGCCGGCGGCCCCCGCGAGGGCAAGGCATGATCGCTCGCTACACGCGCCCCGAGATGGCGCGTCTGTGGACGGACGCGCACCGGCTCTCGATCTGGCTCGAGATCGAGGTGCTCGCGTGCGAGGCGCTCGCGCGGCGCGGCAAGTTCCCCGAGGAGGCCGCGCGCGAGATCCGAGCGCGCGCGAGCGTCGACCCGAAGCGCGTCGCCGAGATCGAGGCCGAGGTCAAGCACGACGTGATCGCGTTCGTCACCGCGGCCGCGGAGAGCGTCGGTCCGGCGGGCCGCTGGCTGCACCTGGGCCTCACGTCGTCGGACGTCATCGACACCGCGTTCGCGGTCCAGCTCGGGCACGCGGCCTACCTGCTGCTGCGCGATCTCGACGCGTTGCTCGAGGCGGTACGCGGGCTCGCCGAGCGCCACCGCGACACGCCGATGATCGGCCGCACGCACGGCGTGCACGCCGAGCCGATCACCTTCGGCGTGAAGGCGGCGAGCTGGTACGCAGAGCTGTGCCGCGCGTTCGAGCGCCTGCGCGCCGCGGCGAGCGAGATCGCGACCGGCAAGCTCTCCGGCGCGGTCGGCACGTACGCCCACATGCCGCCCGACGTCGAGGCCGAGGTGCTCGCGAAGCTCGGCCTCGCAGCGGAGCCGGTCGCGACGCAGGTCGTGCCGCGCGACCGCCACGCCGCGTACTTCGGGACGCTGGCCCTTGTCGCAGCGTCGATCGAGCGCATCGCGACGGAGCTCCGCCACCTGCAGCGCACCGAGGTGCTCGAGGCGGAGGAGCCGTTCTCGCAAGGCCAGAAGGGCTCGTCCGCGATGCCGCACAAGCGCAACCCGTGGATGGCGGAGAACCTGTGCGGGCTCGCGCGCCTGGTGCGCGGCTATGCGGTGAGCGCCCTCGAGAACGTCGCCCTGTGGCACGAGCGCGACATCAGCCACTCGTCGGTCGAGCGCGTCATCGCCCCGGACGCGAACCTCGTGCTCGACTTCATGCTCGTGCGGCTGACGGGGATCCTCGCCAACCTGGTCGTCTACCCGGAGCGCATGGCGGCCAACGCCGCCGAGTCGGGCGAGCTGGTGTTCTCGGAGAGCGTGCTGCTCGCCCTGGTCGACGCGGGCGTCGCGCGCGAGGAGGGCTACCGCTGGGTGCAGCGCTGCGCGTTCGCGGCCCGCGACGGCAAGGGCTCGTTCCGCGAGCTGATCGCGGCGGATCCGGACGTGCGCCGGGTGCTGTCCCGGGAGCGGCTCGACGCGGCGTTCGACCCCGGCCGCGCGCTCGCGCACACGGGCGCGATCGTCGATCGCGCGCTCGCGGTGCGGCCCGGGCTGCCGCCCCCGCCGCCGCTGCTCGAGCTCGAGTGAGAGGGACCATGCAGCGCAAGGAGCTTCTCTACGAAGGCAAGGCGAAGCAGGTCTGGTCGACCGAGGACCCCCAGCTCGTCATCCAGTACTTCAAGGACGACGCGACCGCGTTCAACGCCCAGAAGCGCGGCACGATCGCGTCGAAGGGCATCGTCAACAACGCGATCTCGGAGAGGCTCTTTCGCCTGCTCGAGGAGAAGGGCGTCAAGACACATTTCGTCGAGCGGCTCTCCGAGCGCGAGATGCTCGTCCGGCGCCTCAGGATCTTCCCCGTCGAGGTGGTGGTGCGCAACGTCGCCGCCGGCAGCCTCGCGCAGCGCCTGGGCCTCGAGGAGGGCAGCGCGCTGCCGTCGCCGATCGTCGAGCTCTACTACAAGAACGACGCGCTCGGCGATCCGATGATCAACGAGTGGCACGTGACGGTGCTCGGGATGGCGACGAAGGAGCAGCTCGACACGGTCGTCGAGACGAGCCTGCGCGTCAATGCGGTGCTGCAGCCGTTCCTCGCGTCGCGTGATTTGACGCTCGTGGACTTCAAGCTCGAGTTCGGCACGGCCGCCGACGGCACGATCCTGCTCGGCGACGAGATCTGCCCGGATACGTGCCGCCTCTGGGACACCGCGACTCGTGAGCGCCTCGACAAGGATCGCTTCCGGCGCGACCTCGGCAGGGTGGAGGAAGCCTACCAAGAAGTGTATAGACGCGTCGTCACGTGATCGCGCGAGTGTTCATCACTCCCAAGAAGGGAGTGCTCGATCCACAGGGCCGGGCGATCTCGTCCTCGCTGCACTCGCTCGGCTTCGGCGAGGTCGCCGACGTGCGGATGGGCAAGTACCTGGAGATCCGTCTCGATCCCGCCCAGGGCGACGGCGAGCCCGAGGGACGCGTGCGCGCGATGTGCGAGCGGCTGCTGGCCAACGGCGTGATCGAGGACTTCCGCTTCGAGATCGATCGCGAGGCGAACGGGCGATCGGAGCACGACGCGTGAGGTGGGGCGTCGTCAGCTTCCCGGGCTCGAACGACGACCTCGGGACGCTGCACGTGCTGCGCGACGTCCTCGGCCACGAGGCCGTGCCGCTGTGGCACAAGAGCTCGGACCTCGCGCACGTCGACTGCGTGGTGCTGCCCGGCGGCTTCTCCTACGGCGACTACCTGCGCTGCGGCGCGATCGCGCGCTTCTCCGCGGTGATGTCGGCGGTGAGCGAGTTCGCGGCGCACGGCGGCCTCGTGCTCGGCATCTGCAACGGCTTCCAGGTGCTGTGCGAGGCCGGCCTCTTGCCGGGGGCTCTCGTGCGCAACCGCTCGCTGTCGTTCGTCTGTCGCGAGGCCACGCTGCGCGTCGAGAGCGTCGCCAACCCGTTCGTCAACATGGCCCTGGTCGGCGACGTCTGGCGCATCCCCGTCAAGCATGGCGAGGGCTGCTACGTGGTCGACGAGGCGACGCTCGATCAGATGGAGCGCGACGGTCAGGTCCTGCTGCGCTACTGCCGACCCGACGGCTCGCGTGCCCGCGAGGGCGAGGACGCCTCCGACTACAACCTGAACGGCTCGATGCGCGACGTCGCCGGCGTGATGAACGCGACGCGCAACGTCTTCGGGATGATGCCGCACCCCGAGCACGGTGCGGACGCGAGCCTGCGCGACGTCTCCTGGCCCGACGCCGGCGTGCCCGACGGGTTGCGCGTCTTCCAGTCGATCGCCGGCTGGGTGGCGGACATGGGCCAGCGCGCCGCGGTCGACTCGATGCGGTGAGGCTCGTGGCGCGCCCGCAGGTCACCCTCGAGACCGCCCGCGAGCACGGGCTCACCGACGACGAGTACCGGCGGCTGACCGACACCCTCGGCCGTACGCCGACGATCGAGGAGCTCGGCGTCGCGGCCGTCATGTGGTCGGAGCACTGCAGCTACAAGAGCTCGCGCGTCCACCTGCGGAAGCTTCCGACGGAGCACCGGCGCGTCGTGCAAGGCCCGGGGGAGAACGCGGGCGCGGTGTCGATCGGCGACGGGCTCGCGCTGGTCTTCAAGATCGAGAGCCACAACCACCCGTCGTACATCGAGCCCTACCAGGGCGCGGCGACCGGGGTCGGCGGCATCCTGCGCGACGTCTTCACCATGGGGGCGCGCCCGATCGCGTCGATGGACTCGATCCGCTTCGGCAGCTTCGCTCATCCCCGCACGCGCTACCTGGTGAAGGGCGTGGTGGCGGGCATCGGCGGCTACGGCAACTCGATCGGCGTGCCGACGGTGGGCGGCGAGCTGGTGTTCGACCCGGGCTACGACTTCAACTGCCTGGTGAACGCATTCACGCTCGGCGTCGTCGAGGAGTCGCGCCTGATGCGCGCGCGGGCGGCCGGCGTCGGCAACGTCGTGATGCTGTTCGGCTCGCGCACCGGACGCGACGGCATCCACGGCGCGAGCCTGCTCGCGTCGGCAGAGTTCGACGAGAAGAGCGAGGAGAAGCGTCCCACGGTGCAGGTCGGTGACCCGTTCCTCGAGAAGCTCCTGCTCGAGGCGACGCTCGAGATCCAGAAGGGGGACCTCGCGCTCGCCGTGCAGGACCTCGGCGCAGCGGGGATCACGAGCTCGAGCGTCGAGATGGCGCACCGGGGCGGGCTCGGGATCGAGCTCGACCTCGACCGCGTGCCGCTGCGCGAGGCGGGCATGTCGGCCTACGAGATCATGCTGTCCGAGTCGCAGGAGCGCATGCTGCTCGTGACCAGGCCGGAGAACGTCGATGCCATCCGCGCGGTGTGCAGCCGCTGGGACCTCGAGTCCGCGGTCATCGGCAAGCTCACGGACGACGGCTCGATCCGCGTCCGCCACCGGGGCGAGGAGGTGATCCGCGTCCCGGTCGAGCTGCTCGCCGAGCCGCCCGCGCTCGAGCGGCCGTCGGCGGAGCCCGCCGAGCCGACCGCCGAGTTCTTGCTCGACGAGCTGCCCGAGCCGCGCGACTACGGCCAGGCGCTGCGCGAGCTGCTCGCGTCTCCCAACCTGTGCTCGCGACGCTGGGTGTACCAGCAGTACGACCACTACGTCGGCGCCGCGACGGTCGTCCATCCCGGCGCCGACGCCGCCGTTCTGAAGATCCTCGGCACCGACAAGCACGTCGCCATGACGGTGGACTGCAATGCGCGCTACTGCTCGCTCGATCCCTACCTCGGCGCCTGCATCGCCGTCTGCGAGGCCGCCCGCAACCTGGTCGCGACGGGCGCCGAGCCGCTCGCCATCTCGGACTGCCTCAACTTCGGCAGCCCGGAGCGTCCGGAGATCATGTGGCAGTTCGAGCAGGCGATCGCCGGCATTCGCGACGCCTGCGCCGCGTTCGACGTGCCGGTCGTGAGCGGCAACGTGAGCTTCTACAACGAGACGGAGGGCCGGGCGATCCCGCCGACGCCGACCATCGCGATGGTCGGGCTGCTCCGCACGCCGAAGCCCATCACGCCGTGGTTCAAGGCGGAGGGCGACGTCATCGTGCTCCTCGGCCGCACGCGGGAGGAGGTGTCGGGCAGCGAGTACGCCGCGGTGCTGCACGGCAGCACGCACGGCTCGCCGCCGTGGGTCGACCTCGAGGCCGAGCGCCAGCTGCACAAGGTGGTGCTCGAGGCCGCGGAGCGCGGCCTGCTGCGGTCGGCGCACGACCTCTCCGAAGGCGGCCTCGCGATCGCGCTCGCCGAGTGCTGCTTGACGGCGCCGGACGGCGTGCGCACCTGCGGGGCTCGGATGCGCGTCGACGAGAGCATGCGCGCGGACGCCTTCCTGTTCGGAGAGAGCCAGGCGCGGATGCTGGTTACGGTCCGTCGCGAGCACGCGTCGACGCTGCGCGACCTCGCGGGCGAGGCCGGGGTCGCGGTGGCCGTCATCGGCGAGGTGGGGGGCGGCATGCTAGAGTTCGAAGGGCTCGCGAGCGTACCGCTGCAGGAGCTGCACGACGCGTGGGACACGGCGCTCGAGAAGCTGCTGCAGGGTTGAGAGACGATGTTCTCGCCAGACGCGGATCGCTTCCATGAAGAGTGCGGCGTGGTCGGCGTGTACGGCCACCCCGAGGCGGCGAACCTCGCCTATCTCGCGCTCTACGCGCTGCAGCACCGTGGCCAGGAGTCGGCGGGCATCGTCTCTTCGCGCGGCGACGCGCTGATCTCGCATCGCGGCCTCGGCCTCGTCGCCGACATCTTCCACCCCGAGATCATTCGCCGCCTGGTGGGCACCGCGGCGATCGGCCACAACCGCTACGCGACGCAGGGCGAGACGGTGCTCAAGAACGCGCAGCCCCTGGTCGTCGAGTACGCCGGCGGGGCGCTCGCCGTCGCGCACAACGGCAACCTGGTCAACGCCGACGAGCTGCGGCGCCGCCTCGAGGCCTCGGGCTCGATCTTCCAGTCCACCTCCGACACCGAGGTCGTGATCCACCTGATCGCGCAGTCGAGCGGCTCGCTCGTGGACCGCGTGGTCGCGGCGCTGGGCGAAGTGCGCGGCGCCTACTCGATGGTCTTCCTGTCGAAGGACCAGGTCGTCGCGGCGCGCGATCCGCTCGGCTTCCGGCCGCTGGTCCTCGGCCGCGTCAAGGACGCCTGGGTCGTGGTCTCGGAGACCTGCGCGCTCGACCTGATCAACGCGACGTACGAGCGCGAGGTCGAGCCCGGCGAGGTGATCGTCATCGGGCCGGAGGGGCTGCAGTCCTTCCATCCCTTCGCGCCGATGCCGCCCCGCCGCTGCGTCTTCGAGTACGTGTACTTCGCGCGACCCGACAGCCGCGTGTTCGGCCGCACGGTGTACCAGGTGCGGCGCGAGCTCGGCCGCCAGCTGGCGCGCGAGACGCACATCGATGCGGACATCGTCACCCCGGTGCCCGACTCCGGGGTGCCGGCCGCGATCGGCTACGCCGAGGAGTCCGGTATCCCGTACCAGCTCGGCCTGATCCGCAACCACTACGTCGGGCGGACCTTCATCGAGCCGACCGACTCGATCCGGCACTTCGGCGTGCGCGTCAAGCTCAATGCCATGCCGGAGCTGCTCGAGGGCAAGCGGGTGGTCGTCGTCGACGACTCGCTCGTGCGCGGCACGACGAGCAAGAAGATCGTCACCATGCTGCGCGGCGCCGGCGCGAAGGAGGTGCACATGCGCATCTGCTCGCCGCCGACGATCAGCCCCTGCTACTACGGCATCGACACGCCGACGCGCGAGGAGCTGATCGCCTCGTCGCAGTCGGTCGACGAGATCTGCAAGTTCATCGGCGCGGACTCGCTCGGCTATCTGAGCGAGTCCGGTCTGTACGCGTTCCTCGACGGCGACAAGCGCGACTTCTGCGACGCGTGCTTCACCGGCCGCTACCCGACGACGGTGAACGACGCGCCGGAGCCGCGCCAGCTCCAGCTCTTCGACGCCGCGCCCGCCACCGCGGCGTAGCGCAGCGTCGCGGGCTCCGCGCCAGCGCGAAGGCACGGCGCGCGCACGCCCTCCGCGCGCGCAGCGTGCGGCCGAGCGTCAGCGAGCAGGGGAGTGGGGCCCCGGCGGGCTCTGCCCGACGGGGCGAGGGGACGGGTCCCCTCGTTCTACGACCGCCCGTGGGCGATGCGTCACGGGATCGCGGACCAGCACCGTGTTGCGCCGCCAGTGCGCGTCGTCGCGCTCCGGGCAGTCGACGTTGAAGTGCAGGCCGCGGCTCTCGCGCCGGTAGCTCGCCGACGCGATGATGAGATCGGCGACGGTCGCGATGTTGCGCAGCTCGAGCAGGTCGAGCGTCGGCAGGAAGTCCCAGTAGTCGCGCTCGATCTCGTTCAGCACGAGCTCGATGCGCGCGCGCGCGCGAGCGAGGCGCTGGTCGCTGCGCACGATGCCGACGTAGTTCCACATGAAGCGGCGGATCTCGTCCCAGTTCTGGCTGACGAGCACCGACTCGTCAGTGTCGCGTGCGCGGCCCGGGTTCCACGCCGGCAGCTCGGGCAGCCGCGGCCGCTCGCGGGGCAGCCGTTGCACGGCGTCGACGGCCGCGCGGCGACCGAAGACGAGCCCCTCGAGCAGCGAGTTCGAGGCGAGACGGTTCGCGCCGTGCAGACCCGTCATCGCGACCTCGCCGGCCGCGTACAGCCCGGACAGGTACGTGCGCCCGTCGCGATCGGTGACGACGCCGCCGCACGTGTAGTGCGCCGCCGGCACCACGGGGATCGGCTCGCGCACCGGGTCGATGCCGAAGGAGCGGCACTTCGCGAGGATCGTCGGGAAGCGCTGCTCGAGGAAGGCGGCGGGGCGGTGCGAGATGTCGAGGTACACGTTGTCGAAGCCGTGCAGCTTCATCTCGTGGTCGATCGCTCGCGCCACGACGTCACGCGGCGCGAGCTCGGCGCGCGGATCGTAGACCGTCATGAACGGCGTGCCGTCGGGTCGCTTCAGGATGCCGCCCTCGCCGCGCACCGTCTCGCTGATCAGGAAGGACTTCGCCCGCGGGTGGTACAGGCACGTCGGGTGGAACTGGATGAACTCCATGTTCGCGACCGGCACGCCGGCGCGGTAGGCGATCGCGACCCCGTCGCCCGTCGCGACGTCGGGGTTGCTCGTGTAGAGGTACACCTTGCCCGCGCCGCCGGTGGCGAGCAGCGTCGCGCGCGCCCGCAGCGTGCGCACCTTGCCGGACTCGAGGTCGAGCACGTACGCGCCCCAGCAGTGCTCCGGCCCGGGCACGCCGAACTTCGAGCCGAGCAGCAGGTCGACCGCCATGTGGCGCTCGAGGAGCCGGATCGACGCGTGCGAGGCGACGGCGTCGAGCAGGGCGCGCATCATCTCGCGCCCGGTCGCATCGAGCGCGTGCAGGATGCGGCGCCGCGAGTGGCCTCCCTCGAGCCCCAGGTCGACGTCGTAGACGTCCTCGGCGTCGGGCCGCAGCGAGAAGCGGGTGCCGAGCGCGATCATGTCGCGTACCCGCTCGGGCCCTTCCTGCACCACGAGGTTGACGACCTCGGGGTCGCACAGCCCGGCGCCCGCCTTCTCGGTGTCGGCGGCGTGCGCCGCGAACGAGTCCTCGGGGCTCCACACGCTCGCGATGCCGCCCTGCGCGTAGTTGCTCGAGCCCTCCGGCACGCGGTCCTTGTTCACGACGGCGACGGTGCCGCTACGCGCGGCCTCGAGCGCGAAGCTAAGGCCGGCGATGCCGCTTCCGATAACCAGGAAGTCGAATTCCACGTCAGAGCCCGATCCCGCGTGTCCGCGGGCGAATCCGCCTCGCACTTGCTTTGCGGGAGCGGCGGCGCAGCGGGGGGTAGGCGCGTCTCGGCGGATGAGGTATCTTCGCCGCCGGCCGCGGGGAGGACGCGGGCCATGGGGTGGAGGCGGTGTGAGGGGGAAGCAGCGTCACCATCGGGACACTAGGGCGCGGGGCCCGCAGGCGGCAAGCGGCGCGCATCGAGCGTACGCGGCACGCGTGGCCGGCGGAAGGCCGTCGGCCGTGCCGGCCAGTGTCACGGGTTTGACCGTCGGACGCATCCCCCATAGGAGGGTTGGGCCGATGACCCAGCTTGGGGGAAGCAGGATCGTCGCGCACCGGGGGGGTGCGGGAAGTCGTCCGTGGCCGGCTACGGCCTGCGCGCGCGGCGCGCTCGCCGCGCTGATCGTGTGCACGGTGCTCGCCGGCACGGTCGCAGCCGAGGTGTACTCGTTCCGCGACCGGCGCGGCACGCAGCACTTCACCAACGTGCCGACCGACAGCCGCTTCCGCGCGATGCCGCTCGAGCGCGCGCGCGTGACGCGGATCTCGTACACGGCAAAGGGCGCAGCCAGGACGGCCCGCCGCGTGTCGCTCGCGCGCAACGACGGCATCTGGATCGAGCCGCCCGCCAATCTCTCCGGCATGATCGTCCAGACGGCGCTCCGCTACGGGGTCGAGCCGGCGCTGGTGCACGCGGTGGTGCGCGCCGAGTCCGACTTCGATCACCTCGCGATCTCGTCGGCCGGCGCGCAGGGCCTGATGCAGCTCATGCCCGGCACGGCGTCCGACGTCGGTGTGCGCAACGCCTTCCATCCGCAGGAAAACCTCGATGGCGGGGTATACTATCTCCGTCAGATGATCGATCGCTTCTCGGGCAACGTCCAGCTCGCCCTGGCGGCGTACAACGCCGGCCCGGCGACGGTGGAGCGCTTCGGCGGCGTGCCGCCGTACGCGGAGACGATCGAGTACCTGCAGCGCGTGTTCCGCTTCCGACAGGAGTATCTGCTGCGTCAGCGCGGTGTCCCGGCCGCGCGACCGCGAGTCGTCGTCGCGTCGCGATGACCGAGGCGGGGGAGCACGCGGCCGGGCCGCCGGTAGCCGGCGCACGCCGGCCGCGGGCCTTGAACCTGCCCAACGTCATCTCCCTGAGCCGCGTCGCGATCACGCCGCTTCTGATCTGGCTCCTCACCTACGAGGGCCGGATCGCGGCCTTCGTGGCGACGGCCGCCTTCATCGTCGCCTGCGTGAGCGACTGGCTCGACGGCTATCTCGCCCGGCGGCGCGGCCTCATCACCAACCTCGGCAAGTTCCTCGACCCGCTCGCCGACAAGGTGCTGATCATCAGCGCGCTCATCATGCTGGCGGCGATGCAGCGGACGCCCCGCGTCCCGGGCTGGATCGTCGCGGTGATCGCGGCGCGCGAGGTGGCCGTGACGGGCCTGCGCGCGATCGCGCGCGACGAGGGCATCGTGCTCGGCGCGGAATCGCTCGGCAAGGCGAAGATGACCCTCGAGGTGGTGGCGCTCGTCGCGCTGCTGCTGCACTACCCGATCTGGCTCGTCGACTTCCACGCGGCCGGCATGGTGTTCCTGTGGATCGCGCTGTTCCTCGCGCTCTGGTCCGGCGTCGCCTACCACCTGCGCCTCGCGCGCGTCATCTCGCAGCGGGGTTAGCTCCGCGCCGAGAGACCGTCGCTTGCGCCCCCGCGGGGCACGGGCTACGGTTCCGCGCATCGGGCATGTCAGTGATAGCTAGGTCCTGCGCAAGAGGAGGTCGCGAACCCCGCCAGGCCCGGAAGGGAGCAACGGTACCGATTTCTCCTCTGTGCCGCGGGGGTGCCTAGCTATCACTGACGTGCTCGCAGGAAGTAGGTCCACGTGACCGCGCGCGTCGCGCCGACGGCGGATGAGGCTCGGTCGTCCCTCCGCGAGCGGCAGCATGACTGACGAGCGGGAACTCTTCGGGCAGCCCGCGGCACCGGGTCGTGGCGCCGGCGCCGCCTATCAGGTGCTCGCCCGGCGCGCGCGGCCGCAGACCTTCGCCGACGTGGTCGGCCAGGAGCACGTCACCCAGACGCTGACCAACGCGCTCACGACGGGTCGCCTCGCGCATGCCTTCGTGTTCAGCGGCATGCGCGGCGTCGGCAAGACGACCACCGCGCGGATCCTCGCCAAGGCGCTCAACTGCGTCGAGGGTCCGACCGCGCAGCCCTGCAACCGCTGCCCGAGCTGCGTCGAGATCACCGAGGGACGCTCGCTCGACGTCCTCGAGGTCGACGCCGCGTCGCAGACCGGCATCGACGCCACGCGCGAGCTGCTCGAGACCGTCAAGTATCAACCGGCGAGCGGCCGCTTCCGGGTCTACATCATCGACGAGGCGCACGGCCTCTCGAAGCAGGCCGTCGACGCGTTCCTGAAGACTCTCGAGGAGCCGCCCCCGCACGCCAAGTTCATCCTCGCGACGACCGCCGTGCACAAGCTGCCGACGACGATCCTGTCGCGCTGCCAGCGCTTCGACTTCCGCTCCGTCGCGGCCGACACGGTGGTGCGCACCCTCGACGCCATGGTGCGCTCGGAGGGGATGCAGGCGGACGAGGAGGCGCTGCGCGCGATCGCCCGCGAGGCTGGAGGCAGCCTGCGAGACGCCACCTCGCTGCTCGACCAGGTGCTGGCGTTCTCGGCGGGGACCGTCGACGCCGCGGCGGTGAACGCGGCCCTCGGCCTGCCCGACGAGCGCGCCGTACGCGAGCTCGCCGGGGCCGTGATCGCCCGTAAGCCCGGCGAGGCGCTGGAGGCGGTCGCCCGGGTGTGCGCGCAGGGGGTCGACATGGCGCGCTTCGGCCAGGCGATCCTCGAGCGCATCCGCAACCTCACGGTGCTCGCGGTGGCGGGCCGTCAGTCCCTCGCGGATCTCGCGCCGGCCGAGGTCGACGAGCTCGAGGCCGCTCAGCGCGGCGTCCCGGCGGCGGACCTGCAGCGCTGGTTCCAGGTCCTGCTCGACGGGCTCGAGGAGATCTCGAAGAGCCCCTATCCGCGCCTGGTCCTCGAGATGGCGGTCGTCCACATGGCCACCCTCGCGCCGCTCGTGCCGCTCGACGAGCTGGTGGCGCGCCTCGAGGCGCTCGAGCACGGCGGCGGGGACGACGGCAGGGGAGGCGGCCGTCCGCAGCGCGGCGCCACGCCGCCGGGAAGGTCGACGGCGTCTGCGCCCGCGGCCCGCGCCCCGGTCGCGACGCCGGCGCCGCCGGCGGCGACCGGTGCGGGAAGCGCCGGGGCTCGCGGCCCGGGGGCGCAGGTCGCGGGGCAGCCCGCGGCTCCCTCGCCCGTCCCCGATCCGCCGCCGAACGGCAACGGGGCGGGCGGCGGGGGCGGCGGCGCGTCGCCGGAGCAGGCGCGCTGGAAGAGCCTGGTCGACGCCCTGCAACGCGCGAGCGCGTCGCGCTTCTTCCGGCTCTCCTACAGCAAGGTGGTCGAGCTTCGCGGCGACGTGCTGCGCGTCGCGGTGACCGGCAAGGAGGCGATCAACGCGCTGACGGCGCCGGACGTCCGCAGCCAGATCGAGGACGCGATCGAGCGCGAGTTCGGCCGCCGGCTCACCTTCGATCCCGTCGTCCCGGGCGACGGCAGCGTGCCGAGCCCGACCGCGAACCACGCGGCCCTCGACCGGCAGGCACGCGAGGACCCGGTGGTGCAGCTCAGCGTCGAGATCCTGGAGGGCCGGGTCGAGGGCGTGCTGCCGCGGAACCGCCGCGAGGACTGACGGCAACCCGACGAAAGAGAGTCGAGCAATGGCGAATCCGTTCGATCTGTCGAGCATGGGCGACCTGATGAAGCAGGCGAAGGCCATGCAGGAGCGGCTCACCAACCTGCAGGAGGAGGTCGGGGCGCGCACCGTCGAGGCGTCCGCAGGCGGCGGCATGGTCACGGCCAAGGTCAATGGCAAAATGCAGCTCCTGGCGGTGACCATCGACCCCGAGATCCTGCGCAGCGACGACCGCGAGATGCTGCAGGACCTGATCGTGGCGGCGGTCAACGAGGCCCTGCGTCAGGCGCAGAGCATGATGAGCGAGGAGATGTCGAAGCTCACCGGCGGCTTGCGCATCCCCGGCCTGAGCTGACAAAGAGGACGCCGCGCCCGCGCCGATGCCGACCGCTCTCACGCCGTCCATGCAGCGCCTC
Organism: Thermodesulfobacteriota bacterium; assembly: GCA_040755575.1. GTDB lineage: Bacteria > Desulfobacterota > Binatia > UBA12015 > UBA12015 > DATCMB01. The sequence goes on along the minus strand of JBFMAS010000576.1, from coordinate 2,707 downwards.
GTCGAGGAGCTGAAGCGCCTGCCCGGCGTCGGAGAGAAGACCGCGACCCGGCTCGCGTTCTACGTCCTGCGGGCGGACCACTCGTTCGCGGCGGACCTCGCGCAGGCCCTGCTCAGCGTCAAGGAGCAGAGCCGGCTGTGCTCGCGCTGCTTCGGCCTCACCGAGCAGGACCCCTGCAGCATCTGCGCCGACCCGCGGCGGCGCGCCGACGAGGTCTGCGTGGTCGAGGAGCCCGCCGACATGCTCGCCCTCGAGCGCGCGCAGGAGTACCGCGGCCACTACCACGTCCTCGGCGGCGCTCTCGCGCCGCTCGACGGCGTCGGCCCCGAGCACCTGCGCTGCAGCGAGCTCGTGGAGCGCGTCAAGCGCGGCGGCGTCGGGGAGATCATCGTGGCGACGAACCCGACCGCGGAGGGCGAGGCGACCGCGCTCTACATCGCGCGGCTCGTCAAGCCGCTCGGCGTCCGCGTGACGCGCATCGCGCGCGGCCTGCCGATGGGCGGCGACGTCGAGTACACCGACGCGATCACGCTGTCGAAGTCCCTCGAGGGCCGCCGCGAGATGTGACCCTCCCCCACGCACCGGCCGCGGTTGAGAGCCTCAGGGGCCGGTGCTAGACGCGGAAGACCGCGATCGCCCGCGGACAGACCGCGACTGACCGGGATTCGCATGGCAGAGCCGCAGACGAAGACAGCACCCACGCGCAAGGGCCGTGCGGCCGAGCCGACGCAGGCGCCGCCGCCCCGCTTCCGCGAGCTCGTACGCGGCGATCTCGACATCGACTTCGTCGGCAAGCGGCGCTTCTTCGTCCTCTTGTCGACGGTCCTGAACGTGGCCGCGCTGGCTCTGTTCTTCACCGTCGGCTTGAACTACGGCGTCGACTTCCGCGGCGGCACCGACATCCGCGTCCGCTTCGCCGAGCCGACCACCGCAGGCGAGCTGCGCAACGAGCTCTCGGGGCTCGGCCTGCGCGAGCTGACGGTGCAGGACTTCGGCAACCAGGGCAACGAGTTCCTGCTCCGCTTCGACATCGAGGAGGGCGCCGAGATGAGCGGCATCTCGGAGCGCCTGAGCGAGGTGTTCCGCAAGACCCGTCCGCAGGAGAACGCGTTCGAGATCCTCAGCATCGACAGCGTCGGGCCCAAGGTCGGCGCACAGCTCCGCCAGCAGGGTCTGCTCGCGGTGATCGTCGCGACGATCTGCATGGGGATCTACATCGCGCTGCGCTTCGAGTGGAGCTTCGGGGTCGGCGCGGTCGTCGCGCTGATCCACGACGTGCTGATCTCGATCGGCGCGCTCGTCCTGACGCAGCTCACCTTCGACCTGACGACGCTCGCCGCGCTGCTGACCGTCGTCGGCTTCTCGGTCAACGACACCATCATCATCTCGGACCGCATCCGCGAGATCCTCAAGCGGAACCCGAAGGCGGACCTCGCCACCGTGATCAACCGGAGCATCAACGAGACGCTGTCGCGGACGCTGCTCACGACCGGAACGGTGCTGCTCGTGCTGATCGCGCTCCTGGTGTGGGGCGGCGCCGGGCTGCGGCCGTTCTCCTTCACGCTCTTCATCGGCTTCCTCACCGGCGCCTACTCGACGATCTACATCGCGGCGCCGATCGTGCTGCTCTGGGCGAACCGCGCCAGGATCGCCGGCTAGCGTCGTTCGCGCCGAACCCGCGCCACGCCCCCTTGACAGGCTGACGCGTCGACTTATCTCGACCGCGGCTAGCCGAGCCGCTCGCGGCTGACACCGGTGTCACCCACTCGATGGAGGAGAGGTGAACATGGCACTCGTGTCGTTCAGAGGGACGAGCCCGCTCGAGAACCTGGTCCAGCTCCAGAGCGCGCTCGATCGATTGCTGCAGAGTCCGTCACGCGGCCTCGACCTGGGACCGTCGGGGGGCAACGTCTTCCCCCCGATCAACCTGTTCGCCGACCGTGACGGCAGGCTGGTCGTGCGCGCCGAGGTGCCGGGGCTCCGGCCCGACGCGGTGGAGATCACCGTCGAGCCGCGCCGGCTGACGATCGCCGGCGAGCGCTTGGCTCCCGAGGGCGCCCCCGGCAGCTACCACCGCCGCGAGAGGAGCTTCGGGCGCTTCTCGCGCACCGTCCAGCTCCCCGCCGACCTCGATCCGGCGTCCGCGACGGCCGAGGTCCGGCAGGGCGTGCTGACCGTACGGATCGACAAGCGAGCCGAGGCAAAGCCGCGCCGCATCGAGGTCACCCCGCGCGGGCCCGCGGGCGCGTCGGCGTAGGAGGTGACGGACATGGCCGAGCAGGAGCTGCAGGCAAAGGAGAAGCGAGAGGTCGAGGACGCGAACCGGACGCGGCCGGGACGGACCTTCGTGCCGGACGTCGACATCCGGGAGGACGACGACGCGCTGTGGTTCTGGGTCGACATGCCCGGTGTCGAGCAGGACAAGGTGACCGTCGACCTCGACGACGACGTCCTGACGCTGCAGGGCGAGGTTGGGCTCGAGGACTACGAGGGCCTGTCGCCGGTCTACACGGAGTACAACGTGGGCGGCTTCGCGCGCCGCTTCACCCTGCCGGACGGCGCGCGCTTCGACCGTGACGCCATCACGGCGCGCATGGCCGACGGTGTGCTCGAGATCAAGCTGCCGAAGGCCGAGCCGGCGAAGCCGCGCCGCATTACGGTCACCTCCTGAGCACGGCGAGCCGAGCGGCGGCGGTCGCCGATGCGG
>JBFMAS010000575.1:0-8287 GCA_040755575.1 Thermodesulfobacteriota bacterium | reverse complement strand
CGCGCCGCGAGCACGCCGCGCAGCAGGCTGCCGTGCTCGCTCTCCATGCGACGCAGCACGGGGAACGTCGCGAGCACGCTCTGCCGCGCCGGGTCGGCGGCGTGGATGCCGGACAGCAGTGGCCCCGCCATCCGCTCGAGCGCCTCGCTCCCCAGCCGACGCCGGACGAAGTCCGCGACGCTCTCGTCGACGTCGTCCGCACGCCGCGGGAGCAGCGGCTCGAGCGCCATGCGCGCCTTGCCGCACAGCGAGAACAGCGGCGAGGTCAGGAACGGCGCGATGCGGGTCGGGACGAGCAGCTCGAGACCGTCGGGCAGCGGCAGCAGGCGGCCGCCGCGCAGCACGTACGTGCGGCGCTGCTCCGCGTTGGCGGGCACGATCGCGTCCTCGAGGCCGAGCGCGTGGCACAGCTCGAGCGCGCCCGGCTTCGCCGCGTAGAGGCTGTCCGGACCTCCCTCGACGACGAAGCCGTCGACCTCCTCGGTGAGGATCTTGCCGCCGGCTTGCGGCGAGCTCTCGAGCACCGTGCAGCGCAGCCCGGCGGCACCGGACGCGTGCTCGAGGAAGTACGCCGTCGCGAGGCCCGCGATCCCGCCCCCCACGACGACGACGTGCCGTGCCGCGGGCCCGGTGCGAGGCGCGACGCTCGCGTCGCGAGACGCGACGCCGCGCTGCTCGACGGTGGTGCTCGACTGCACGATGCCCTACCGCGCTGCGACCGCCGCGTCCTCGCGAGCTCCTCCCGCCGCCCCACCACCACGGCTCGCCGAGGCGGGCTGCTCGAGCGCCGCCTTCCACACGAACATCCGCACCTCCTCGACCTGCTGTTGATTGAGCTGCGGGATCGTCATCTTGGTCTTGGGATCCACCTTCTTCGGGTTGGTGATCCAGGTCTTCGCCCACAGGTAGTCGACGCGGTCGCCGACGTTGATCAGGTCCGGCCCCTGTTGATTGACGGGCAGCGTCTGCACGACCTTGCCGAGCGAGTGGCACTGCGCGCAGGTGACGACGAACAGCAGCTTGCCCGCGTCGACCTTGTCCGCCGGGAACTGCGTCGGGTCGGGCTTGGTGAACGGCGCCTCCCCGCGCCCGCCGACGGCCGCGAGATACGCCGACATCGCGTCGATCTCCTCTCGCGTCAGGCCGAGCGCCGGCATGCGGTGCGGCCGCCAGGGATAGATCTTGCCGGCCGCCCGTGGATCGGCGAGGAACTGCTTCACCCAGGCGGGGTTGAGCTTCTGCCCCGAGACGCGCAGGTCGGGCCCGACGCTGCCGCCCTTGCCGTCGTCGAGCACGTGGCAGCCGCCGCAGGAGTACTTCGCCGCGACCACGCGCCCGGCGGCGATCGGATCGTCGGGCAGCGGCTGCGGAGCCGGCGGCGACTGCAGCGTCATCACGTAGTCGACCACCGCCCAGCGGTCCTGCGGCTCGAGCACGTCCTCGTACGCCGGCATCGGCGTGCCGTCCATGCCGGTCGTCAGGCGATAGTAGAGGTCGAGCCGCTCCCCGCCGCCGCGGAAGCGTCCGTCGGTGAAGTCGCGCGGCGCGACCGGCCGGCCCTCCTCGTCCTTCATCTGGTTCGCGGTCGGACCGTCGCCCTTGCCGAGCGGACCGTGGCAGCTCGCGCAGCCGGCGTCGGCGAACAGCTCCTTGCCGCGCGCGATCGACTGCGGCGTCGCGGGCGGCAGGCCCTTCGGGTCGACCGCCACCGCCGCGGGCTCGGGCTTGTCGAGCACCTTCGCGAGCTGCAGCACGTAGGCCGCGATCTTCCGCCGGTCGTCCTCCGGCAGGAAGCGGAAGGACGGCATCGCCGTGCCGGGGATGCCGCGCTCGATGACGCGCAGCACGTCGGCGGTCGTCGGCGGCTGCCGGCTCGCGGTCGTGCGCAGCTTGAACGGCGCGCCGACGAAGTTGCGCGGCTTGGGCTCGATGTGCTCGGCGGCGGGACCGCGGCCGTCGCCGCGCTCGCCGTGGCAGCCGGAGCACTCCTGCAGGTAGAGCGCCTTGCCGGCGCGCGCGTCGGCGGCGGTGAGCGGGCGCGGCTCGGCGTGCGCGGCCTGCGCCACGAGCGCGAGCACGGCCAGCGCGCCCGCCCCGAGCGAGGTCGACGAGATGCATGACGGTTTCATCGCGGCTCCTCCACGCGCCGCGGCACGTGCTGCAGCGCGAGCCGGTCGGGCGCACGCACCACGTCCTCGAGCGCGATCAGCGCGCCTCCGTGCCGCGCGGCGAACGCGCGCGCCTCGGCGGCGTCGGCGAACGCGACGAGACCGTGGCCCATCGGCGTGTCGACGGCGGGCGCGCGCACCAGGGTCGCCGTGAGCAACGGGACGAAGCCGCCTCCGGCGTGGTCCTCGACCCATGCCTCCGGCATCGGGCCACGGTGCACCCGCATCGCGTCGAGCATGCAGCCGACGTCGTCGTACTTGGCGAGCGCGCCGTCCGCGTCGCGCACCTCGCCGGCGAAGCCCGGCCGGCTCAGGATCATGCGGCAGCGAGCGCACGTGTCGCGCCCGTAGGCGATCTGCTGCGGCCCGCTCGCGGGCGCGGGCCACAGGAAGAGCACCACCGAGACGATCGCGGCGAGCGCCGCGCCGAGGACCGCGAGCGCCTTCACGACAGCACCGCCTTGCGGAACACGGCGTAGCCGGCGCCGAGGCTCGCGAGCGCGGTCAGCGCCAGGGCGCCGACCAGCAGCAGCACCAGGCCCGGGCCGCCGAAGCTCTCGATGCCGAAGATGCCGACCGGCCCCAGCACGTCGACGCGGTCCGACAGCGCGAGCGTGCCGAGCACGCGCGCCTGCTGCACGGGGTTGAGCAGCGCCAGCACGAACACCTGTCCCGGCGCGAGGCTGCGCGCCACGGTGAGGCCGATCGTGCCGAGGTCCGAGACGTAGACCAGCAGCAGCCAGGCGGAGAACGCCGCGCCGACGACGCGTGCGCGTGCCCGCAGGCACGTCGAGAGCACGGTGCCGATGGCGAGCGTCGCGGCCGCGAGCAGCAGCGCGAGGCCTGCGAGGCAGAGGAACGCGCGCACGTCGCCGCCGCCGGCCGAAGCCGCGACCACCACGCCGGTCGCGCCGAAGCCGAGCGCGATCGCGGCCGCGACGGCGGCGAGCAGGCCGAGGTACTTGCCGGCGTACGCCTCGAGGCGGGTGATCGGCTGCGCGAGCAGCAGCGCGAGCGACTGGTCCTCGATCTCGCCGGCGATCGACAGGCCGCCGAGGGTCAGCGTGACGAGCGGCACGAACACCAGCGCCAGGTTGAGCAGGCTCGCCGTGGTGCGGTCGAAGCCCGCGAGGCCCGAGCGCTGCGCACCGGCGAGGCCGAGCATCGACAGCGCGAGCGACAGCACCAGGAAGCACGCCGCCGCGAGCAGGAACCAGCGGCTGCGCGCGGCCTCGCGCACCTCGCGTGCGGCGATGATCACCGTCGGCCGGAGCCTCATCGTGCCGCCCCCGCGCGCGGCGCGAGCCGCACCACGCGCCCGCGGCAGCCGAGCTCCGCGGGCGGCTCGACGATCCGTCCCTCGTCGAGGCGGATCGTCCGGTCCGTCAGCGTCGCGACCTCCTCGCTGCGGTGCGAGGCGAGGAGCAGCGTATGGCCGTTCGCGCGCAGGCGCTCGACGATCGCGTAGAACGTCTGCCGGCCGGCCTCGTCGAGGCTCGCGCTGGGCTCGTCGAGCAGCACGACGGGCGGCGTGCCGAGCAGCGCGACCGCGATCGCGAGCCGCTGCTGCATGCCGCCCGAGAAGGTGCGCACGCGCTCGCCGGCGTGCGCCTCCAGGCCGACGTCGCGCAGCGCACCGTCGACGCGCGCGGGCCGCAGGCCGCGCAGGCGCGCGACGAGGGCGACGACCTCGCGGCCGGTGGCGTCGCCGAACGCGACCTTCTGCGGCACGTAGCCGATCAGCGTGCGCGCCGCGACGGGATCGCCGACGACGTCGTGCCCGCCGACCGTCGCGCGGCCCTCGAAGGGCACGAGGCCGAGCAGACAGCGCAGCACGCTGGTCTTGCCCGAGCCGTTCGGGCCGACCAGCGCGACCGACTCGCCGCGCGCGACGTCGAACGAGACGTCGGTCAGGATCCGCCGGCCGTCGATCGCCAGCGTCAGACCTCCGGCGGCGATCACGCGAGCACCCTCCGGGCCCCGGCGAGCGTGCCGCCGGCGAGGGCCAGCAGGGCGACGCCGGCCGCGCCGAGCGACATCGCGCCCCGCGGCTCGCCGCCGCCGTGCGTCCACGCCGTGAGCGGCGCGTGCACGAGCGGATGGGCGTCGGCGAGCAGCGGGCGCGGCGCGAACACCGGGAACAGCCGCGCGGCGAGGTCGATCGCCTCGGCGCCCGGCGTCGCGTCGTAGAAGCGCAGCGCGGGATAGCGGTCGGCGAGCGCCTCGTAGGTGCTCTCGACGCGGAACGGAATCTCCGACACGCCGTCGCCGTCGCGGTCGTAGAGCACGGCGCCGCTCCAGTGGTTGCCGCGTCCGGCGACCGACCACTCGTTGCCCGAAGCACTGCCGCCGCCCTGCACCCGCACGTGCGTCCGGTTGCCGACGAAGGCGTTGTCCCAGAAGCGGATGCGGCGGGACGCGGGCTGCAGCGCGACCCCGACCTCGCTGCGTGCGATCAGGTTGCCGCGCACGTCGACCCGCCCGTCGCGCGCCTGCGGCGCGTTGTCGAAGAACAGCGCCGTGTCGTCGTGCACGAAGCGGTTGCCGACGATGAACACGTCGTCCGCGTCCTTGACGAGCAGGCCGTACGCAGACGGTCCCTCGGAGAACGAGAACGAATTCTCCGCGAGCTCGATGCCGCGGCTGTACATGATCGCCGCGCCGACCTGGTTGTCCTCGAAGCGGTTGCGGTGGAAGACGTTGTCGTTCGAGTACATGTAGTGCAGGCCGTAGCGGCTCGTGCGCACGACGTTGTCCTCGACGACCGTCCCCGACGAGTACCAGATGACGACGTCGCGGCTGCGCTCGACGCGGTTGCCGGCGATCCGGCAGCCGCTCGAGAACCACAGCCGGATGCCGTCGCCGCGGCGTACGTGCGGCAGATCCTTGCCGATCACCGTCGAGCTCTCGATCACGCAGCGGTCGCCCTGCACGACGAACACTCCGAACAGCACGTCCTCGATGCGCACGTCGGCGATACGCACGTCCGCGGCGCGCTCGATCCGGATGCCGGCGTCCTCGGCGGTGTAGCTCGTGCCGCTGCCGCGGATGGTGACGCCGCGCACCTCGGCGCCGGACGCCGAGATGCGCAGCACGGTGCCCTCCTCCGCACCGTCGATCACGGCACCCGGTCGGCCTACGAGCCGGATGCGCTTGTCGATCACCAACCGCGCGCGGTGCACGCCGGCGGGGACGATCACCGTGTCCCCGTCGCGCGCAGCCGCGACGGCGTCGGCGAGCGAGGGCGCGAATGCCTCGTCGTCTCGCGCGCCTGCGCTCGCCGGCATCAGCATCGCCGCCGCCAGCCCGGCCGTGGTGAAGGCGGCGATCAGCCGCTGCCGGCGCAGCCGCGCCGGGACGGGGAGCGGCCGCGCGAACACCAGCCCGAGCGCCAGCGCCGCCGCCATCACGTCGAGGTAGAAGCCGGCGCCGAGCTCGGTCGCGACCTTGAACTGCCCGACCTCGTAGGCGCCGAGGAGCTTCGGCTCGATGTTCTTGACGGTCATGCTCAGCGCCGCCCCGGGGTCGCGCTGGTTCACCGCGCGCTTCATCCACAGCCCGAGGTCGATCGGCATGACGATCGGCATGACGAGCACCGGCGCCACGGCGAGCAGCCGCAGCCAGCGCGGCTTGAGCCACGGCGCAACGAGCACGCCGGCCACCGCCGCCGCGAGGCCGAACGGAGCGAGGATGCGCTCGAGGCGCGCGAGCGCGCCGAGCGGGCGGATGCCGACGTAGTGCCCGAGCAGGTCGAGCTCGCGCACGTCGCCCTCGACGGTGCGTGGCCCGATCTCCACGACCAGCGTCCGCTGGCCGTACTGCGGCGCCTGCGCCTTCATCACCCACCACGGCAACGTCCAGGCGGTGAGCAGCGCCGCCACCACGACGGCCGTGATGGTCAGCGTCGCCGCCCAGTCGACCGGCGCGCCGCCGCCCTGCTCGCTCGTCCACCGCATCGAAGCTTCCTCCTCGGCCGCGCCCTAGCCCTTCGGCTCGACCAGCAGCCAGCCGGTGAACTCCATGTGCAGCGCCGAGCAGAACTCGGTGCAGTAGTAGGGGTAGACCCCCGGCCGGCTGGCGACGATCTCCGCGCGCTCGGTCGCGCCCGGGTCGATCGACAGGTTGACGTTGTAGCCGTGCAGGCCGAAGCCGTGCGTGGCGTCGCGGGCGCTCTCGACGTTGGTCCAGGCGAACACGACCTTGTCGCCCTGCTTGACGCGCACGATGTCGGGCGTGAAGTGCGAGCGGACGACGGTGCCGCGCACGGTCACGGTGTCGCCGTCGCGCTCGATCTTCTCCTGGCCCTGGTCGGTCGCGAGCTCCGATTTGGCCATCGTGAGCGCGTCGAAGCCGGTCTCCGGGTACACGGTCCACGCCTGCAGGAGCTCGACCGGGATCATCATCGAGTTGTGCGGCTCGCCGATGGTCGGCGTGTCGGACAGCACCTTCATCTTCTCGCCGCTGATGTCGATGAGCTGCAGGTTCTGCGGGTGCAGCGGCCCGAGCGGCGGGAAGCGGTCCACCGACCACTTGTTGAGCGCGACCACGTAGCGGCCCCAGGGGCTCTTGGTGTTCGAGCCGGGCGCCTGCAGGTGGCCGATGTTGTAGTGCACCGGCACCTTGTCGACGACGTTCCACGCCGCCTCGACCGGGTGGTACGGCGGGCCGATCGTCCACTTGACGACGGTCGAGTCGAGGAAGTGCGAGGTGTAGCCGTGGCCGCGGTCGTCGAACACGCTGTGCAGCGGCCCGAGGCCGGTCTCGATGTGCGCCTCGAGCACGTCGTCGTAGCGCAGGATCGGCACGCCGAACTCGTCCTTGCCCTCGAACTTCTCCTCGGCGATCGCCTTCTTGATCTTGTCGACCGAGTAGACGGTGACGTGCGGGTCGAGCTTGCCGGAGACGACCACGTACTCGCCGCCCGGCACGAGGTCGACGCCGTGCGGGCTCTTCGATTCGGGGACGAAGTGGAGCAGCTTCTCCGCGACCGCCGTCGCGAGCGGGATCACGCGGATGCCGTTGACCGTCTTGACCTTCGCCGGGTCCTTGGCCACCTCGGCGGCCTTCTTCCAGTCGACCACGTGCAGGTAGTCCATCTCACGCTGCGACGCGCCGATCTCCATCGCCGGCTTGCCCTCGAGGTTGCCGCCCGTCGCCATCTCGACGTTCATCGAGTTCATGAAGAACAGCCCTTCCGAGGGGCCGCGGCCGAGGATCGAGAGGTCCTGGAAGTACGGCGGCAGCTCGATCTGGAAGGACTCGGCGGGGACGATCTTCCCCGCGTTGCGGTCGAAGCGCAGGAAGCTCGCGATGCCCTTGTACTTGCTCGCGTAGTCCTCGAGCGGCGCGTAGCCGTGCGGCTCGTTGAAGGGCTGCGGGAAGAACGTGCTGACGACGATGTACTCGCTGTCGTCGGTGAACAGCCCGTGGTGATCGGAGTCGGTGTTCGGGATCTTGAAGATGCTCTTGACCTTGAAGTCGCGCAGCGAGGCGATCGCGACCCGCCCCGCGCTCTTGTCCGTGCCGATCACCCACTCGCCGTCGTACTTGCCGTCGGTGAGCGAGATCTGCGGGTGGTGGAGGTCGCCCCAGGTCTGCGTCGGCAGGTCCTGCGCGAAGCTGCCGGCGGCGAGCGTCTCGGCGCTGCCCTCGTCGCCCTGCCCCCAGCCCTGCCACGCGTCCGGCGCGTAGACCGGGATCGCCTTCAGCAGGCGCATCGACGGGATGCCGTAGAGCAGGATGTTCCCGCTGTGGCCGCCCGCGGCGAACATCACGAACTCGTCGTACCTGCCGGGGGGCACGAAGGTCTTGAGCGCGGCCTCGGCCTCCTCCGGGGTGAGGCCGCGCTCCGCGATGACGGCGTCGAGCGGATTGCCTGCCGGGGCCGCGTCGCTCGTCGCGACCGTCGTCTCGCCGCCCTGGCTGCAGGCGAGCAGGAAGCCGGCCGCCACGGTGGCCATCCCGGCAGCGATTCGTCGGACCTTGCTCATCATCGCGTCTCCACCCGCTCGTCATCGAGCGGTCGCGAGGGACACGAGCAACGCTCGTACCGCGGCCAGCCCGCCGCCCGCGCGGGCGAGCGCTTGCGAGCCCGGTCGCGCGCGGCACGAGCCCCGCGC
>JBFMAS010000574.1:0-3850 GCA_040755575.1 Thermodesulfobacteriota bacterium | reverse complement strand
GGCGCAGCAGGCTGTCGACCCGCGCACGCTGCGCGGCGCCGAGGCGTGCCACGTCCAGCGTACGCCCGCGCCCGACGCGGTCGCGCTCGACCCGGCGCGTCTCCCCGATCAGCGTGTCGCCGCCGCCGGCGTCGTGGCGCATGGTGAAGGCGCGCTCGAGCACGCCCGGATCCCACGCGACGCCGAGGAACGCGAACAGCGGCGGCAGCACGTCCTCCGGCCGTGCGACCAGGTCCTCGTAGCGCACGCGGTGGCAGATCTCGGGGTGGTTGAGCTCCATCTTGAGCAGCAGCTCCGTCTTGTCGCACCAGCTCTCGAGCATCGCCCCGACCAGGTCGTGCGGCGAGCGCCGCACGTACTCCGCGAGCTCCGCCATGAAGCCCGCGCGGCTCACCTCGAGGCAGGAGTGCGCGACGTCGAGCCCGTCGCGGTAGAGGCAGACCCAGCGCGCGTCGGGGAAGGTCTCGACCAGCACGGTCAGGTGCTGCAGGTTCTGCGGCGTCTTGTCGCACCACACCTTCTTGCCGCGCGCGCGCGCGTACGTCGTCATGATGCCGTCGACGATGCCGCGCACGCGGCGCAGCGCCTCGCGGTTCGCCGCGACGCGGTCCTCGATGCCGAGCGTCGCGACCACCGTGCGCAGCAGCGTGAAGTACAGGTCGAAGCAGAGCCGCCCGAGCAGGATCTCGCCCGGGCTGACGACGTCGGGGTGCGCGTCGACCAGCCAGCGGAGCAGCGTCGAGCCCGAGCGCTCGGTCGAGAGGATGAAGGCCGGACGCGCGGGCGGACCATCGAGCGGGATCACGCGCGCGCCTTCGCGCGCCGCCGCGCCTCGCGCTTGTACGCGCCCGCGCGCTCGTCGTCGCCGCCGTGGTGGCGCAGCGTCAGCGCCTCGTGCAGCCCCTGCCACTCGGCGTCGCCGAGCGCCTCGACGCCGCGCACGACGTCGAACGACGCGAGCGAGGCCTCGGCGTACGCCTCCTGCGGCACCGGCTGCACCTGGTAGAGCGGCTCGCTCGTGCGGAAGCGGATCGGCTCGTCGGTCTTGCGGATCCTGATCGGCGTCACGATCGGGCCGAGCCACCAGTCGGTCTCGATGATGCCGTCGAGGACCTCGTAGCGCGGGTCGCGCGGGTGGTTCGCGAGCGGGCGCACGAGGATCGACCAGCCGGGTCGCGTGCGCACCAGCAAGCCGGTCCAGATCTGCACGATGGCGGCCTCGAGGCCGCGTCCGAGGAACGGCAGCGTGCCGAGGCCGCCCAGCTTCTCCTTCGCGTGCGCCTGGAAGACCTGCGCGAAGCCCGGCAGCGCGACCGCGCCCTCGAGGACCGTCCACGGGTCGCTCGCCGCCGCCTTCCAGTAGACCGTCTCGCCCTCCCACATCAGGCTGAAGTCGATCGGCGGGAACACGTACCAGCCGAAGCCCGAGGCGGCGGTGAAGGGCTCGCAGTAGCGGTGCGCCCGCAGCGGCACGGTCTCGGACAGGGTCGCGTCGGCGCGGCGCGGCGCGGGCGCGTCGGGGTAGAGCTGGTGGAACGTCACCAGCGGCTGTTTCGTGTCGCGCGTCATCGCGGCGCCGTGCGGCATCCGGCCATCGCCTCAAGAGGCGAGCCTGTCAAGCCGACGAACTCGAAGGCGGCGCACGCCAGCCGCCGCGGAGAGCGAAGCGCATGGACCTCGAGAGCCTGCTCCTCGGACCGCGGGCGCGGAACCCGAAGGACGACTGGAAGTTCCCGGCGAGCTACCTGCGCATCGGGACGTTCCCCGAGCGCAGCGCGCGCGAGCTGCGCGAGCACGTGCTGCGCTTGACCGAGGAGGTATGGACCGAGGAGGTGCTGAAGACCTACCTCTCCGAGTACCTGAACGCCGTCATCCTGCTGCACCACGAGCGCCGTCACCGGCTGTGGCACGAGCTCGAGCTCGACCGCGTGCTCGCGCCGCTGCTCGGGCTGCTCGCCGACTTCTACGGCGGCGGCGAGCCCGTGCTGGTGTGCCTCGACCGCCTGAAGGCCGCGACCACCATCCCCGCACACCGCGACGGCCCGCAGATCAGGCCGCCGTGGCCCGACACGCTGCCGCCGTTCTTCCGGCGGACGCACGTCCCGCTCGTCACCAGCGACGAGGTCGAGTTCGTCGTCGCCGGCGAGCGCCGCCACCTGGGCTTCGGCGAGGTCTGGGAGATCAACAACTGGCGCGTGCATCACGTCGAAAACCGCGGCGCGACGGACCGCGTGCACCTGCTGGTCGACTGGGACGCCGAGGCCGGGAGCAGGCGCGGCGCCCTCTGAGCGCTCGCCGCGCGGCTCACGTCGCGCGGGGCTCGGCCGCGGCCTCGTGCCGCGGGCGGCTCGCGAGCGCGGCTGCCTCGCGCAGGTCGACGTCCTCCGCCAGCACGCCGTTCAGGAACAGGTCCTCGAGCACGCCGCCCGTCAGGAACGGGTCGGCGCCGCCTTCCACCAGACGCTCCAGCAGCGAGCCGTAGGTCTCGTCGCCCCGCGCGAGCAGCTCGCGCAGCGGCGTGGCGAGCTCCGGCGCCGGCCGGCACTCGTGACGCGCGCCGCGGTTGACCAGCGCGAAGCCGCGCTCGCCGTCCTCGATCGCGAGGTCGGGCCGGACGCGTGCCGGCAGGTCGGCGCGCAGCTCCACCATCGCCGAGTCGAGCAGGCTCTCGACCGCACGCCGGTACGTCGCGACGCCGTCGAAGAAGCGCGTGCCGAGCACCTTGTAGCCGTCGGGCCAGCGCTCGCTGGGCCGCGTCGGCGTCACCATGCGCACGGTGCCGCGCACCATGTTGACGAGGAAGCCGGAGACGCACGCGATCGTCGAGTGGTCGCCCTGCAGCAGCGACAGCTTCGGGTCCTCGCCGCGCGCCTTCATCTGGAGGGCGCGCTCGCGCGCCTTGCCGGCGGGCGCCTTGATCATCAGCGCTTCCTTGTTCTGCAGCACGAGCTCGACGCCCATCAGCTCGTCGGGCGTGAACTCCGCGTGCACGCGCTCGAGGATCGAGCGCGACAGGACCGAGAAGCGGTTGGTGATCGAGCCGTGGTCGTCGAACAGCGCGAGCACCTCGCGCGTGCGCGCCACGTCGCGCAGCGGGATCGCGGTCGTGGTCTGCGGCAGGTAGCCGGTCACCCGGTAGACGTCCTCGACGAACTTCGGATAGTCGGGGTTGTCCATCGGGTCGGTCGCCCAGTAGCAGAACACGCTCTGCGCGCCTGGGCCGAACAGCTCGACCATGGTCTCGTGGATGCCCCGCCACAGCGCGGCGTTGTCCTCGGTGTACGGGAAGTAGCCGCGGAACTTGTCGGCGGAGATGCCGCAGAACCAGCAGCCGACCGAGCACCCGTCGGCGAGCTCGAACGCCGCGAGCGGGTGCGTGATCGAGCCCCCCGAGAGGCCGCATTCGCTCGCCGTGCGCAGCTTCTGGCGCTCGCGCCAGGCGTCGAATCGTGGATTGACGCCCTGGGTGCTCGCCTGGTCCTTCAGGTAGTCGCGGTGGTCGAGCATCTCGCGGATGTAGCGGTCCCAGAGGATCGCGAGCGGGTACGCCGGATCGGCCTTGTCGAAGCGCAGCCTGGTGTAGCCGTGCTGCCAGAGGGGGCGCATGAGGCGCGGGTCGAGGTCGACCCCGATCGACGCGGCCACCGGGCGCGGGTCGTCGACGTCGTCGGCGAGCGCCGCGCGGAAGCGGTCGTCGCCCATGACGCGCTCGAGGAAGCGCTTGATGCGTGCGAGCGTGCGGACCTCGTCCGGCGATCGGCTGCTGAAGATCCGCCGATAGGCGGCGGCGTGCGGGCTGCGCTCGGCTGCGTGCTCCATGTCGACTCCCCGAGATGTTCTCGACGTTGGC